>NZ_VWWG01000029.1:0-56573 GCF_011753085.1 Burkholderia sp. Tr-862 | reverse complement strand
CGTTCACGCCTTCGACGGCGTTGAAACTGGTGCTCCAAGTATGGCCGCCATCGGTCGAGTATTCGACGGTGGCGCCCGTTTCAATGCCGCTAAGATTCAACGTACCGACGTTGGTGATGTGATCGGTCGAGCTGGTGCCGGAATCGGCGGTCAGTGCGACACCTGGCGCGGCGGCCGAGGTATCGAGCGTGAAGCTGAACGCCGTCGGATCCGACGTATTACCCGCGACATCGGTTTGCCGAATTTGTACGTCGTTCACGCCTTCGACGGCATTGAAACTGGTGTTCCAGGTGTGGCCGCCATCGATCGAGTATTCGACAACTGCGCCAGTCTCCACACCAGACACGTTGAGTGTACCGACGTTGGTGATGTGATCGGTGGCGTTGCTGCCGGAATCGGTGGTCAACGCAACACCTGGCGCAGCGGCCGAGGTATCGAGCGTGAAGCTGAACGCCGTCGGGTCCGACGTATTGCCCGCGACATCGGTCTGCCTGACCTGTACGTCATTCACGCCTTCGACGGCATTGAAACTGATGTTCCAGGTGTGGCCGCCATCGGTCGAGTATTCGACCGTGGCGCCCGTTTCAACACCCGTAAGATTCAACGTACCGACGTTGGTGATGTGATCGGTCGAGCTATTGCCGGAATCGGCGGTCAGTGCGACGCCGGGCGCGGCGGCCGACGTATCGAGCGTGAAGCTGAACGAAGTCGGATCCGACGTGTTGCCTGCGATATCGGTCTGCCGAACCTGTACATCGTTCACGCCTTCGACGGCATTGAAGCTGGTGTTCCAGGTATGACCGCCATCGGTCGAATATTCGACCGTGGCGCCTGTTTCGACACCGGTGAGATTCAACGTACCGACGTTGGTGATGTGATCGGTGGCGCTGCTACCGGAATCGCTCGTGAGCGCGACACCGGGCGCAGCGGCCGAGGTATCGAGCGCGAAGCTGAGCGATGTGGCGGCTGACGTGTTGCCTGCGACATCGGTCTGCCGGACCTGCACGTCGTTCACGCCTTCGACGGCGTTGAAGCTGGTGTTCCACGTGTGGCCGCCATCGGTCGAGTATTCGACGGTGGCGCCCGTTTCAATGCCGCTAAGATTCAGCGTGCCGACATTGGTGGTGTGATCGGTAGCGCTGCTACCGGAATCGCTCGTGAGCGCGACACCGGGTGCAGCGGCCGAGGTATCCAGCGTAAAGCTGAACGAAGTCGGGTCTGACGTGTTGCCTGCGACATCGGTCTGCCGAATTTGTACATCGTTCACGCCTTCAACGGCATTGAAACTGGTGTTCCAGGTATGACCGCCATCGATCGAGTATTCGACAACTGCGCCAGTTTCCACACCAGACACATTGAGCGTACCGACGTTGGTGATGTGATCGGCGGCGTTGCTGCCGGAATCGCTCGCGAGTGCGACACCGGGCGCAGCAGCTGAGGTATCTAGCGTGAAGCTGAACGAAGTCGGGTCTGACGTGTTGCCTGCGACATCGGTCTGCCGGACCTGCACGTCGTTCACGCCTTCGACAGCGCTGAAGCTGGTGTTCCAAGTGTGGCCACCATCGATCGAGTATTCGACAACTGCGCCGGTTTCCACGCCAGAAACATTGAGTGTACCGACGTTGGTGATGTGATCGGCGGCGTTGCCGCCGGAATCGCTCGCGAGTGCGACACCGGGCGCAGCAGCTGAGGTATCTAGCGTGAAGCTGAACGAGGTCGGGTCCGACGTGTTGCCCGCAATATCGGTTTGCCGAACCTGTACATCGTTGACGCCTTCGACGGCGTTGAAGCTGGTGTTCCAGGTATGGCCGCCATCGGTCGAGTATTCGACCGTGGCGCCCGTTTCAACACCCGTAAGATTCAACGTACCGACGTTGGTGATGTGATCGGTCGAGCTGGTGCCGGAATCGGCGGTCAGTGCGACGCCGGTCGCGGCGGCCGAGGTATCGAGCGTGAAGCTGAACGCCGTCGGGTCCGACGTATTGCCCGCGACATCGGTCTGCCTGACCTGCACGTCGTTCACGCCTTCGACGGCGTTGAAACTGGTGCTCCAGGTGTGGCCGCCATCGATCGAGTATTCGACAACTGCGCCAGTCTCCACACCAGACACGTTGAGTGTACCGACGTTCGTGATGTGATCTGTGGCGTCGCTGCCGGAATCGGTCGTTAATGCAACGCCGGGCGCGGCGGCCGAGGTGTCGAGCGTGAAGCTGAACGCCGTCGGATCCGACGTATTGCCTGCGACATCGGTCTGCCGAACCTGGACATCGTTGACGCCTTCGACGGCATTGAAACTGGTGTTCCAGGTATGGCCACCATCCGTCGAATATTCGACCATGGCGCCTGTTTCGACACCGGTGAGATTCAACGTACCGACATTGGTGATGTGATCGGAGACATTGCTGCCGGAATCGGTCGTCAATGCGACGCCGGGCGCGGCGGCTGAGGTATCAAGTGTGAAGCTGAACGCCGTCGGATCCGACGTATTGCCAGCGATATCGGTCTGCCGAACCTGTACATCGTTGACGCCTTCGACGGCATTGAAGCTGGTGTTCCAGGTATGTCCGCCATCGATCGAGTACTCGACGGTGGCGCCCGTTTCGACACCGGTGAGATTCAACGTGCCGACGTTGGTGATGTGGTCGGTCGAGCTGCTACCAGAGTCAGTGGTCAGTGCGACACCGGGCGCAGCGGCTGACGTATCGAGCGTGAAGCTGAACGAAGTCGGGTCTGACGTGTTGCCTGCGACATCGGTTTGTCGAACCTGTACGTCATTCGCGCCTTCGACCGCGTTGAAGCTGGTGTTCCAGGTATGGCCACCATCCGTCGAATATTCGACGGTGGCGCCTGTTTCAACGCCCGTAAGATTCAACGTACCGACGTTGGTGATGTGATCGGTCGAGCTAGTGCCGGAATCGGCGGTCAATGCGACGCCGGGCGCGGCGGCTGAGGTATCAAGTGTGAAGCTGAACGCCGTCGGATCCGATGTGTTGCCAGCGATATCGGTCTGCCGAACCTGTACATCGTTGACGCCTTCGACGGCATTGAAGCTGGTGTTCCAGGTATGACCGCCATCGATCGAGTATTCGACGGTGGCGCCCGTTTCAACACCGGTGAGATTCAACGTGCCGACGTTGGTGATGTGGTCGGTCGAGTTGCCGCCGGAATCGGTGGTCAATGAAACGCCGGGCGCGGCGGCCGAGGTGTCGAGCGTGAAGCTGAACGCCGTCGGGTCCGACGTATTGCCTGCGACATCGGTCTGCCGGACCTGTACGTCATTCACGCCTTCGACGGCGTTGAAGCTGGTGTTCCAGGTGTGGCCACCATCGGTCGAGTATTCGACAGTCGCGCCGGTTTCGACACCGGTGAGATTCAACGCGCCGACATTGGTGATGTGATCCGTGGCGCTGCTACCGGAGTCGGTGGTCAGTGCGACACCGGGCGCGGCGGCCGAGGTATCGAGCGTGAAGTTGAACGAGGTCGGATTCGACGTATTGCCTGCGATATCGGTCTGCCGAACCTGTACGTCGTTCACGCCTTCGACGGCGTTGAAGCTGGTGTTCCAGGTGTGGCCACCATCCGTCGAGTATTCGATCGTGGCGCCGGTTTCGACACCGGTGAGATTCAACGTGCCGACGTTGGTGACGTGGTCGGTGGCGCTGCTGCCGGAATCGGTGGTCAACGCAACACCCGGTGCAGCGGCCGAGGTATCGAGCGTGAAGCTGAGCGACGTGGCCGACGACGTATTGCCCGCGACGTCGATCTGCCGCACCTGCACATTGTTCACGCCTTCGACGGCGCTGAAGCTCGTGTTCCAATGGGCACCGTTATCGACGCTGTATTGCACTGTGGCGCCCGTCTCGATGCCTGAGAGGTTCAGCGTGCCGACATTGGTGATGTGGTCCGTGGTGCTACTACCGGAATCATTCGCGAGCACGACACCGGGCGCAGCGGCCGAGGTATCGAGCGTGAAGCTGAGCGATGTGGCAGCTGACGTGTTGCCCGCGACATCGATTTGCCTGACCTGTACGTCGTTCACGCCTTCAACGGCGTTGAAACTGGTGCTCCAGGTGTGGCCGCCGTCGGTCGAGTATTCGACGGTGGCGCCCGTTTCGACACCGGTCAGATTCAACGTGCCGACATTGGTGATGTGATCGGTGGCGCTGCTACCAGAATCGGTGGTCAGCGCGACACCGGGCGCGGCGGCCGACGTATCGAGCGTGAAGCTGAGCGACGTGGCCGACGACGTATTGCCCGCGACATCGATCTGCCGAACCTGCACGTCGTTCAGCCCTTCGACGGCGTTGAAACTGGTGTTCCAGGTATGGCCACCATCGGTCGAGTATTCGACAGTCGCGCCGGTTTCGACACCGGTGAGATTCAACGTGCCGACATTGGTGATGTGATCCGTGGTGCTGCTGCCGGAATCGCTCGTGAGCGCGACACCGGGCGCAGCAGTCGACGTATCCAGCGTGAAACTGAACGAGGTCGGGGCCGACGTATTGCCCGCGACATCGATCTGCCGAACCTGCACATTGTTCAGCCCTTCGACGGCGCTGAAGCTGGTACTCCAATGCGCCCCGTTGTCGACGCTGTACTGAACGGTTGCGCCGGTTTCGATGCCGGAGAGGTTCAGCGTGCCGACGTTGGTGATGTGATCGGTCGAGCTGCTACCGGAATCGCTTGTGAGCGCAACACCGGGCGCGGCGGCTGAGGTATCGAGCGTGAAGCTGAACGACGTTGCCGACGACGTATTGCCCGCGACATCGATCTGTCGAACTTGCACATTGTTCAGTCCTTCGACGGCACTGAAGCTCGTGTTCCAATGCGCACCGTTGTCGACGCTGTACTGAACGGTTGCGCCGGTTTCGATGCCGGAGAGGTTCAGCGTGCCGACGTTGGTGATGTGGTCCGTGGCGCTGCTGCCGGAATCACTCGTGAGCGCAACACCGAGCGCAGCAGTCGACGTATCCAGCGTGAAACCGAACGAGGTCGGGGCCGACGTGTTGCCCGCGACATCGATCTGCCGGACCTGTACATTGTTCAGCCCCTCGACGGCGCTGAAGCTCGTGTTCCAATGCGCACCGTTATCGATACTGTACTGAACGGTGGCGCCGGTTTCGATGCCAGTGACGTTTAGCGTGCCGACGTTGGTGATGTGATCGGTCGAGCTGCTACCCGAGTCGCTCGTGAGCGCGACACCGGGCGCGGTAGCCGACGTATCGAGCGTAAAGCTGAACGAGGTCGGGGTGGACGTGTTGCCCGCGACATCGATCTGTCGAACCTGCACATTGTTCAGCCCTTCGACGGCGCTGAAGCTCGTGTTCCAATGCGCCCCGTTATCGACGCTGTACTGCACGGTGGCGCCGGTCTCGATGCCTGAGAGATTCAACGTACCGACATTGGTGATGTGGTCGGTGGCGCTGCTGCCGGAATCACTCGTGAGCGCGACACCGGGCGCGGCGGCTGACGTATCGAGCGTAAAGCTAAACGACGTTGCAGACGACGTATTGCCCGCGACATCGATCTGCCGAACCTGGACATTGTTCACGCCTTCGACGGCACTGAAGCTCGTACTCCAATGCGCCCCGTTATCGACGCTGTATTGCACTGTGGCGCCGGTCTCGATGCCTGAGAGATTCAACGTACCGACGTTGGTGATGTGGTCGGTGGCGCTGCTGCCGGAGTCGGTGGTCAGAGCGACACCGGGCGCGGCGGCCGAGGTATCGAGCGTGAAACTGAACGACGTTGCCGCCGACGTATTGCCCGCGACATCGATCTGCCGAACCTGCACGTTATTCAGCCCTTCGACGGCGCTGAAGCTCGTGTTCCAATGCGCCCCGTTATCGACGCTGTACTGCACGGTGGCGCCCGTCTCGATGCCTGAGAGATTCAACGTACCGACGTTGGTAATGTGGTCCGTGGCACTGGTGCCGGAATCGGTGGTCAGGGCGACACCTGGCGCGGCGGCCGAGGTATCGAGCGTGAAACTGAGCGATGTGGCTGACGATGTGTTTCCGGCCACGTCGATCTGCCGAACCTGCACATTGTTCACGCCTTCGAGGGCACCGAAACTCGTACTCCAATGCGCACCGTTGTCGATGCTGTATTGCACGGTGGCGCCGGTCTCGATGCCAGTGACGTTCAGCGTACCGACGTTGGTGATGTGGTCGGTGGCATTGCTGCCGGAGTCGCTTGTGAGCGCGACACTGGGCGCGGCGGCTGACGTATCGAGCGTGAAACTGAACGACGTGGCCGACGAGGTATTGCCAGCCACGTCGATCTGGCGGACTTGAACGTTGTTTATACCTTCGACGGCGCTGAAGCTTGTGTTCCAATGCGCACCGTTATCGACACTGTATTGCACGGTGGCGCCGGTTTCGACACCAGTGAGATTCAACGTACCGACATTGGTGATGTGATCCGTGGCGCTGCTGCCGGAATCGCTCGTGAGCGCGACACCGGGCGCAGTGGCTGACGTATCGAGCGTGAAGCTGAACGACGTGGCCGACGACGTATTGCCCGCGACATCGATCTGCCGAACCTGCACGTTGTTCAACCCTTCGACGGCGCTGAAGCTGGTACTCCAATGCGCCCCGTTATCGACGCTGTATTGCACGGTTGCGCCGGTCTCGATGCTAGTGACGTTCAGTGTGCCGACATTGGTGATGTGGTCAGTCCCGCTACTGCCCGAGTCGGTGGTCAGCGCAACGCCGGGTGCAGCAGCCGAGGTATCGAGCGTGAAGCTAAACGACGTGGCCGACGACGTATTGCCCGCGACATCGATCTGCCGAACCTGCACGTTGTTCAACCCTTCGACGGCGCTGAAGCTCGTACTCCAATGCGCCCCGTTATCGACGCTGTACTGTACGGTGGCGCCGGTCTCGATGCCTGAAAGATTCAACGTACCGACATTGGTGACGTGGTCCGTGGCGCTGCTGCCGGAATCACTCGTAAGCGCGACACCCGGCGCAGCAGCCGACGTATCCAGCGTGAAACTGAAGGAGGTTGGGGCCGACGTGTTGCCCGCGACATCGATCTGCCGAACCTGCACGTTGTTCAGCCCTTCGACGGCGCTGAAGCTCGTACTCCAATGTGCGCCATTATCGACGCTGTACTGCACGGTGGCACCCGTCTCGATGCCTGAGAGATTCAACGTACCGACGTTGGTGACGTGATCAGTGGCGCTGCTACCGGAATCGCTCGTCAGCGCAACACCCGGCGCACCAGCCGACGTATCAAGCGTGAAACTGAACGACGTGGCCGCCGACGCATTGCCCGCGACATCGACCTGCCGAACCTGCACGTTGTTCAGCCCTTCGACGGCGCTGAAGCTCGTCTTCCAATGCGCCCCGTTATCGACGCTGTACTGTACGGTGGCGCCCGTCTGGACCCCGGTGACATTCAGCGTCCCGACATTCGTGACGTGATCGGTCGCGCTACTGCCCGAATCAACCGCCAGCGCCACCCCGGGCGCCGTCCCGGCAGCCGTATCCAGCGTGAACGAGCACGAAGACACGGCCGACGCATTGCCGGTCACGTCGATCTGCCGCACCAGCACGGTATTCGTTCCTTCGACGGCGCAGAAGCTCGTGTTCCAGTGCGCGCCGTTGTCGGTGCTGTACTGAACGGTCGCGCCGCGCGCCACCGCGCCGACCGACAGCGTACCGTCCGACGTGATGTTGTCGGCGGCCGACATTCCCGTGTCGTGCACCAGCGCGACGACAGGGGCGGGCGGCGCAATGTCGACATAGGCGGTCGCCCAGCTCAGCGTACCGTTGCCCAGCCGGATCGCATAGGTGAAGCTGTCCTGCGCGTAGCCGAGCGTATTGAAGCTGTTCGACAACCACGATGCGTCGAGATGGCTCGCGTCATACCCGACCTTGCCGTCCGACGTGATCCAGATGTGCGCGCCGTGCGCGCTGAAATCCGCGCTCACCGATTCCGCCCGGCCCGTATCCTGCGTCAGCAACGCCGTCTGTTCGAGCGCGACGGTCGTTTCGGTGCCGGAGTCGAGCGAATAGAGCGTCTTGGCCGCGCCGCCGAGATCGTTCGCCATCACGTTCAGGTAGACGGTGGTGAGCGTATTGTCGGTGAGCCCCGTCTGTGCCGACGTAAATACGTCGTTCGTTGCCTGCGGCGTATTGCTGATGGAAACCGCGGTCCCGTTTGAAGTCGTCGCCATGTCGTGCTCCCCGTCCTGTCATGTTTTGATGTGAGCATGCGCCGCTCGATGCGGCGCATGCCCGATGAACTGCAAACCGGTTCTCGTGTCAGCGCTCGCGCAACGCCATTTCCTTGGTCTTGATGACGGGCTTGAGCAGGTAATGCAATACGGTACGGCGCCCGGTGCGGATGTCGACGGTCGCGATCATGCCCGGCACGATCGCGACCGGCTGGCTCCGGCCGCTCGGCTTGCTTTGCCGGGTCCGCACCAGCACGCGGTAATAGCTGTCCGGTTTCTCGCCGGGACGGTCCGGCACGATCGTGTCGGCGCTGATGTCCTCGACGACGGCGGGAAAGCCGCCATAGATCGAGAAGTCGTACGCGGACAGCTTGACCGTCGCGTCCTGCCCCGGATGCAGGAACGCGATGTCCGCCGGCCGCACACGTGCTTCGATCAACAGCGTGTCGTCGAGCGGCACGATTTCCAGGAGGTCCATCCCCGGCTGGATCACGCCGCCCACGGTGTTGATCTTGATCTGCTTGATCATCCCTTTCAGCGGCGCGCGCACGAGCGTGCGCGTGACGCGATCCTCAAGCGCGACGTTGGCCGCACTCAGCGCCGACTGATCGGCGCGCGCGAGATTCAGTTCCTTCATCGCGTCGGCACGAAAATGCGCGGTCGTTTCGTCGATTTTCTGGCGTGCCTCGCGATAGGCGGCTTCCAGCCGCGGCATCGCGAGCCGCGTCGCATCGAGGTCGCCCTTCATGTCGGTCGCCTGCCGCTCGAGCCGCAGCACCTCGACGTCCGATACCGCGCCTTTTTCCACGAGCGGGCTCGTCAACGCCAGTTCCTTCGCGACGAGCGCATAGCTGTGTTGCAACTGCACCTCGCGCGAGCGCTTTTCCGCGAGCTCCTGCCGGTGCTGTTCGGCCTGTTGCCTGAGCACGTCGAGATTGGCCTGCAATTCGTGCTGACGCGACTCGAACAGCGAGCGTTCCTCGTCCAGCAGGCCCGGGTTCGCGCGTGCCAAGGCGGCCGGCACGACGAACGCGGCGCCGTTCGCTTCGGCGCTCAGCCGCGCGATGCGGGCGAGGAGTGCGGCATCCTTCGCCTGTCCTTCCTTGTACGACGACGTGAACCGCGTATCGTCGATGCGCATCAGCGGCTGGCCTTTCTGGACGACCTGGCCGACACGCACCATGATCTCGGAGACGATCCCGCCCTCCAGGTTCTGCACCACCTGCACGCGGCTGGACGGGATCACCTTGCCTTCCCCGACGGTGACTTCGTCGACTTCGGCGAACGCGGCCCACAGGAGGGCGATGACGATGAACGCGAGTGTCGCCCACAGGATCCAGTGAGTGAAGTAGCGCGGCCCCTCCATCGCGGCTGCGCAGCGTTCGCGCATGAACGCGGTATCGTCGGCGCGCGGCTTCAGCGCGGCGCCGATGCGCCCGCACAGCGCCTTGAGCGCGGCGATGCGGTGCGTCGTCGGCGCGCCGCCGCCGTCGGGTTCAGCCAGCAGCGACATGGAGCTTCCTCCCTGCAAGAGCCGCGAGGACCTGGTCCTTCGGGCCGTCAGCGACGACGCGGCCCTGATCCATCACGATCAGGCGGTCGACGAGCGTGAGCAGCGACGGACGGTGCGTGACCAGCAGCAGCGTGCGGCCGGCGAGCTGGACCGACAGACGTGCCTTGAACAGCTCTTCGGAGCGGTTGTCCATCGCGCTGCTGGGCTCGTCGAGCAACAGCACCGGTGGCGACAGCAGCATCGCGCGGGCGATGGCGATGGCCTGGCGCTGCCCGCCGGACAACGCTTCGCCGCGCTCGCCCACCGCGAGGTCGAAGCCGTTCGGCACACGGTTGACGAAGTCCGCGACGCCGGACACCTGCGCGGCGCGCAACACGGCGTCGTCGTCCGCGCCCGGTGCGCCCAGCACGATGTTGTCGCGCACGGTGCCGTTGAACAGCATCACGTCCTGCGGCACGTGACCGATCCCGCGCCGCAGCGCGGCAGGATCGTACTGACGCAGTTCGACGCCGTCGATCAGCACGTTGCCGGATGAAGGCGGGTAGAGGCCGAGGACGAGTTTCTCGATCGTGGTCTTGCCCGAGCCGACGCGCCCGATGATGCCGACGCGCTCGCCCGCGGCGATGCGGAACGACACGCCTTCGAGCGAGACGCCGCTCTGGCCGGGGTAGGCGAAGCCGACGTTGCGGAATTCGATCTCGCCGCTGAGTGCCGGCCGATGGACGAAGCGCTGCTCGGCCGGACGTTCGCCGGGCAGGTTCATCACGCCGTCGATCGACGCCAGCGCGCTGCGCGACTGGTGGTAGCGGGTCAGCAGCGACGCCACCTGGCCCATCGGCGCGAGCGCGCGGCCGGTAAAGATCGTGCAGGCGATCAGTCCGCCCGTCGTGAGACGGTCGTCGCCGATCATGTACACGCCGCACAGGACCACCGCGAGATAGGCCACCTGCTGCGCGAACATCGCGAAATTGACCGCGCAACCCGACAGCAGGCGCGACTTGAGTCCGAGCCGTGCGATCTCGCCGAGCATCTGCTCCCACCGCGCCTGCATCGGTCCCTCCGCGCCGTTGACCTTGATCGTCTCGAGGCCGACCAGCGTTTCGATCAGCAGGGCCTGGCGTTGGCTCGCGTGGCGCTGGCTGGCTTGCACGGCCCGCGCGAGCGGCCCCTGCACGGCCACGCCCGCGCCGATCACGAGCGGCAATGCCAGCAGCGGCAGCCAGCCGAGCCCGCCGCCGACCCAGAACATCGCCACGACGAACACGATCGAAAACGGCAGGTCGATCAGCGCCGCCGCGGTCGCCGACGTGAGGAATTCCCGCACGGCTTCGAATTCCTGGATCTGCGAAGCGAACCCGCCGACGGACGGCGGCCGCGCCGCCATCCGGATGCCGAGTACTTTCTCGTAGAGGTTTGCCGACAGAATCACGTCGATCTTCTTGCCGGCCACGTCGATGAAATAGCCGCGCAACGTGCGCATCACGACGTCGAACACGATCACGAGCGCGATGCCGGCCGCCAGCGCCCACAGCGTCTCGAGCGCCCGGTTCGGCACGACGCGGTCGTAGACGTTCATCGTGAACAGCGGCATCGCCAGCGCGAAAAGATTGACCAGCGTCGACGCGAGCATCACTTCCGCATAGATCGGCCACGATTGCGCGACCACGCCCCAGAACCAGTGGCGCGGGCGCGGCACGACGCTTTCCGTGTCGCGTGCATCGAATCGGTGGGCCGGACGCGCGAACAGCACGTGGCCGGCATGGCGTTGCGCGAGTTCGGCCGCGTCGACGGCTTCCTCGCCGATGCCGGTTTCAGGAAGGATCACCTGCAGGGTGCCGCACGCGTTGCGGCGAACCAGCACGCAGGCTTGGCCGTCGTTGAGCAGCAGCACTGCGGGCAGGACCGCATCCGGGATGTCGGGCAACGCGCGCCGCGCCAGTTTGGCCGACAGGCCGGCGCGCGCCGCGGCGCGCACGAACAGGGCCGGGGTGAGGCGCCGGCCGGCGAGCGGCAGGCCGGCCACGAGCGTGTCGACGCCCACCGGCCGGTCGAACAGCCGCGTCAGCACGAGCAGGCAGCCCAGCAACGGATCGTCTTCGATACCCGATCCGTGCGGCAGATTCCAGCCGTGCGTGGCGCACGGCTCCCCGGCCGCGGCAGCGGCTTGTGTAGCAGCGGCCTGCATTACAGCACGCCGCCGGCCTGGTGACGGTCCGACCGGTGCGGCAGCCCGCCGCGCGCGCAAATTGCCGCCGTCAAGCGCTCCGTCTTGTTCATACCTCACCCCGATTATTTATGTGCTGTTCGTCGCTTGTGCGACTGCTTGTGACTGCTTGTGTTTGCGTCGGAGCAACAGCAAGGAGCGGGCCAGATGCGGCGTCTGGCGCGCCGGGTGGGGCGGAGGCAGGCATGCGCCGGCCGACGGCGGTATCCGAATGCCGGTTTGGTTTCAGGTCTGATACGTTGCGGCTGCGCGAGGCTCGTGCGATTCCGTGCCGACATGCCAGCAATGGCGCACTGCAGAAGGCGCACACGCTACTGCAGATTCGGAATCTCGGTCGGCACGGGGCCGGATCCGGTATCGAAAATGTTTCAGTCGTGAAACGCGTCGGTTATAGGGGCGTATCGCCGGTGTACGCACCGGACCTGTGGCCCGTCCGTCGGTTTAACGCCCCGTCGGGCGCCGGTGATGCCGGATGCCAGGCTTCGATCGGAATTGTGACGAATCGAAAGGCCGCATCGATGCTTCGAGGTCCATCTCCATCGCAGCCGCGGTCAATCCACGATCTTGAACACCCGGTTCTTCTCGATCACGCCGGCTTTCGGCAGTTTGCCGTCGTCTTCGGCCGCGGGACGCAGATGCCGTTCGTCGAGCGTTGGTCCCGTATAGCGGCTGCGCGGCCGGATCACCTTGCCCACGCGCAGCTGCTCGATGCAGTGGGCCAGCAGGCCGACGCTGCGCGCGATCGAGAACAGCCCGAAAGCCGCGTCGCGCGGCAACCGAAGCTGCACCGACAGCATCGCGAGCGCGACATCGATGGTCGGCCGCTGGCCGGTGAGCGTCGTCACCTTGTCGATGAAGCGCGCCAGTTCCGCAGGCGGATCGAGCCGCGCGAGCAACGCGGCCGCGCGCGGGTCGCCGTCGGGGTAGAGATGATGACCGAAGCCGGGAATCGGGATCGCCGACTTCAGGTGATGATCGACCACGTGCGCGGCGCCGAGCCGTTCCACGTCGTCGAACACCGCGCGCACGCGTCCTGACGCGTCGCCGTGCAGCGGGCCCGACAGCGTCGCGAGCCCGGTCAGCAGGCAGCCCGCGAGCGACGCGCCGGTCGATGCGGTGATGCGCGCGGCGAACGCCGAACTCGTGATCTCGTGATCGGCGACGAGCACCATCGCGCGGCGCAGCAGGTCCGCGCCGCGACCATCCAGGCCCCAGCCCGCCGCGAGCCGTTGATGCGTCCACGGTGGGCCCCCATCGTCGTGCGCGCCGAACGCGCGCGCGACGGTCGCGACGAGTTGGCCGGCCTCGGCGTGCAGCGCGCCGTCGAGCCGGCCGAGCATCGAGTGGCCGTGCGCCGCCAACGTGGCAAGCGTCGTGAACGCGCACTGGCGATCACGCTCGCTGGCCGGCAACGCAATCGCGGGCGCGTCGAACGTCACGGGCGCGGTGGCTTGCCAGAGCAGCGCGGCCGTTTCCTCGAGCGTGGCGGTATCCGACAGTTGAATGCTGTCGCGGCCGCGATACCACGCACGGCCCTTGGAGAAGGTGGTGATGCCGCTGGGGATGCACGGCTCGGCGCCGAAGATCGTGCTCGCCGCCAGCGCCGCACGCTTGCGGCCGACCTGTTTCTTGCGGCACAGCGCGATCACGTCCTCGGCGCGATACAGGCTCTTGCGCGGATCGTCGGGATCCTGCATCACGGCGATGCTGCCGCGGCTCGCATACGCGTAGACGGTCTGCGCCCGCACGCCGAGCCGCCGCGCGGCTTCCGTCAGGGTGATCCAGTTGTGCATGGGGAGTCGTGATGAGGACGCGGCCGGCGCCCGGCCGCTTGCGCCGACTATAGACCGCGTTCAGCTTGATGTCATCTCGGCCGGGCGCCGCTCGAGCACCTCGACGAGGATCTCGCCCGGCGCGCGCACGAAACAGCCGCGCACGCCGGCGCGGATCCGCGTCACCGGCTGGACGATCTCGGCGCCGTGCTCGACCAGGTGTGCGTATGCGGCATCGAGATCCTCGACCAGCACGCCGAAGTGATCGATGCCTTGCGCGCGTGTGCCGTCGGACACGGCGGCCGGTCGCGCGTCGGGCAGGGCCGTGATGAACAGGTTGATGGTGCCGATCCGCAGGTCGACGCGGCCGGGGCGCCGCACGATTTCGGCGTTCAGGCAGCGCGCGAACCACGCCGCGGTGGCCTCGGCGTCAGCCGAGCAGAGTTGCAGGTGATCCCATTTGAATTCGATCACGATCGTGGGCCGGATGGGGTTGAGCCGCCGCGGCGGCCGGTCAAGGGATGCGAACGCGCTCAGAGCTCGATGCGCGACAGCTTGCCGAGCAGCACGGAGTACGACAGCGTGCCGACGAGGCAGATCGCACCCATCAGGTTCAGCGCCCAGAAGAAGTTGCCGGTGTGCTGGGTCACGTAGCCGATCATCAGCGGGGTGGTGACGGCCGCGATATTGGCCGCGAGGCTCGTGATGCTGCTGGTGAGCCCGACATAGCGTCTCGGCGCGATCTCGGATACGGCGGCCCAGGACATCGAGCCGATTCCCTGCGCGAAGAACGCGACGGTCAGGATCGCGATCACCAGCGCGTTCGAGTGCACGAAGTTGACCAGCACGATCGACGCGCCGAGGAAGGTGCCGATCACGAGCGGCGCCTTGCGGGACGACGACATCGACACGCCGCGCCGGATGCAAAGATCGGACAAGTAGCCGGCGATCAGGATCCCCAGCGTCGCGCCGACGAACGGCATCGCCTGGAACAAGCCGACCTTGATCATCGACATGTGCCGTTCCTCGACCAGGTAGGTCATGAACCAGGTCGTGAAGAACACCAGCAGCGTGTTGTTGCAGAACTTGCCGAGACAGATCGCGAGGATCTGCCGGTAGCCGAGCAGGCGCAGCGCCATGCGCCAGTCGAAGCGCTCACGCGCGGTCACGACAGGGCGCCCTTCGGTGATGTACTGCAGCTCGGCCGCGTTGACGCTGCGATGCCGCGACGGATCGCGATAGAGCCGGTACCAGACGAGGCTGAACAGGATGCCGAAGCCGCCCGTCGCGAAGAACACGGCGCGCCAGCCGAACGCCGACGAGATCCACAGCAGCAGACCGGTGAAGAGCGGCGTGCCGATGTACTGACCCATCACATAGACGCTGGTTGCGAAGCCGCGCTCCTGGACCGGGAACCACATCGTCACCGCGCGAGCGTTCGACGGAAAGGCCGGCGCCTCCAGCGCACCCATCGCAAGCCGCGAGCCGAGCAGCATGTGATAGCCGTGCGCGAGCCCCTGCGTCAGCGTCGCCAGCGACCAGCCGACGAGCGACAGCGCATAGGCGACGCGCGAGCCGAGCATGTCGGCGAGCACGCCCGCCGGCACCAGCGCGATCGAGTAGGCAAGGCCGAACACGGCGAACAGCTCGCCCATCTGCACGCGGGTAAGCGCGAGATCCTTCGACAGCGCCGGTGCGACGATGCCGAGCGCCGAGCGGTCGACGTAGTTGAGGATGGTCGCCACCAGCAGCATCGACAGCACGCCGTAGCGCACTCGCGACCTTCTGGCGACGTCCGCGTGCGAGCCGAACTCGCGCATGACCGAAACCTGTTCTTCTGCGGTTTTCAATGTTGTCTCCTGTCTCCTGATAGGGGGGCCGGCACGGTGTCGTCATGCGCGCCGGTGATCGTCGGGTCAGCCGCGCCCGACGTAGGGCATCGCGCTCGCCATGATCGTCATGTTCAGAATGTTGGCTTCGAGCGGGAGGCTCGCCATCTGCACGATGGCGTCCGCGACGTGCGCGACGTCGACGCGCGGCTCGGGCGCGACGCGGCCGTCGGCCTGCAGCACGCCGCTGTTCATGCGCTCGGTCAGCGACGTGGCGGCGTTGCCGATGTCGATCTGGCCGCACGCGATGTTGAACGGCCGGCCATCGAGCGCGAGTGAGCGGGTGATGCCGAGGACGGCATGCTTGGTGGCCGTGTACGCGATCGTGTTCGGGCGCGGCGAGTGCGCCGAGATCGAACCGTTGTTGATGATGCGGCCGCCTTGTGGACTCTGGCGCTTCATCTGGCGCCACGCGGCGCGCGCACACAGGAAGACGCCCGTCAGGTTGGTCGCGACCACGGCGTTCCAGAATTCGAGCGAGTAGTCGTCGAGCGGCATGGTGCCGGCATTGCGGCCGGCGTTGTTGAACAGCACGTCGAGGTGCCCGAACTCGCGTTCGATCCGCGCGAAGCTTGCGTCCACCGACGCCTCGTCGGCGACGTCGGTCGGAATCGCCGCGGCCACCCCGCCGGCCTGCTCGATGATCTCCTTCGTCGCGAGCAGCGGCTCGCTGCGCCTGCCGAGCAATGCCACGCCGAATCCGGCTCGCGCCAGCGCGACGGCCGCTGCCTGGCCGATTCCCGTGCCGGCGCCTGTCACTGCCGCGATTTTTTTCCGTGCCTGCATTTTCACGACCTCGTCTTCCGTCCGTTGAACATGCAAAAAGCATTGCGCGGCGGCGATTCCCCAGCAATCTTGATTCTTTCAATCAATATCAACCGCCCCGTCGCGACGGGGTGTCGTCAGGGTTTTCCTGAGTTCGCGGGCACGTCGTTCGCGGGCCTGCGCGAAGGATGCGCAGCAGGCGATGCAACTGGAACCGGCCCGGGAAGCCGGCAGCGCGATGCAGCACGGACACATTGATTGGATCAATCAATATTGACCCGCGCCGAGCGCGCTTCGTAGGCTGTGCTCCGTTTTCCGACCCAAGGACGAGACCATGCCTGACAACAATCGCCCCCGCCTGCTGGTAGCGCGACGGGTTCCCGCGGCCGTGGCCGCACGTGCCGAAGCCGAATTCCATGCGTACGTGACGGACGCCGACATGGATGCGCCGTCCGTTGTCGAGTTCTGCAACCGCTACGCGACGCCGGCGGTGCTGATCGGCAAGAAATCGGGGCTGCAGGCCGAGCACATCGCGGCATTGCCGCCGAGCGTGAAGATCATCGCGAACGCGAGCGCCGGCTACGACCACCTGGATGTGGCCGCCGCGCGCGAGCGCGGGATCGTGGTCAGCAACGCACCCGACGCGCTGACCGATTGCACGGCCGATTTCACGATGCTGCTGATTCTGGCCGCGTGCCGGCGTGCATCGGAGTACGAACGCATCGTGCGCGCGGGGTGGGGCAAGTCGTTCGGCATGACCGACATGCTCGGCACGCGCGTGAACGGCAAGACGCTCGGGATCGTCGGCTTTGGCCGGATCGGCCGCGCGGTCGCCCAGCGCGCACGCGGCTTCGGGATGAAGATCGTCTATACCGACAGGCGGCCGGCACCGCCCGAGGTCGAGGCGGGCGCTCGCTATTGCGCGGATCTCGATACGCTGCTGCCGCAGTGCGACATCCTCACGCTGCACGTGCCGGGCGGCGGCACGCCGTTGATGACGCGCCGCGCGTTCGGCCTGATGCGCGACGGTGCGGTGTTCGTCAACGCGGCGCGCGGGAGTCTCGTCGACGAGGATGCGCTCCACGAGGCGTTGACGTCGCAGCGGCTGTTCGGCGCCGGGCTTGACGTCTATCGGAACGAGCCCGATATCGATCCGCGTTTCGCCGCGCTCGACAATGTGTTTCTGTCGCCGCACATGGCCAGCGCGACGATCGAGACGCGCGACCAGATGGGTTTTACCGCGCTCGATAACGTCGCCGCTGTGCTTGACGGAAGGGCGGCGCCGAACGCGCTTTGACGGGCAACGCCAGGGTGTGACGCGCAGCCCGCGACGAGCGGCGCATCCGATGTCGGCGTCGCGCCGGGGCTTCCGGTGACCGGAAGCCCCTGGCTGTTCGCACGGCGTTACACGTCAGAATCATTTTCCGCTGATGTCCTGGCGCGCTTGCCGATGTCCAGCACATGCCGGTCGCGATCGCGCGGGGCCGCGGCGCGCGACGCGAGGGATAGGCGCGACGAACGCACGATCGCGCGAATAACCGGCTTCTCGGCTTGGGGCAGTCACGGGATGTGCACACCGTCCCGACACGAGATCTTGAGGTCCGCATTCCAGCGGCCGGGCGACCAGCCAGCGAGCCAGTCGCGTCGTCATCATGATCCGTTCCGTTGCAGCCATCGCAGCCTCCGACGCCGGACACCCGGCGACCGGATCGCTTGCGCGGCGCAAAAGCGGATATTCCTATAAAGCGACTACGCCGCTTCCGGATTCAGTTTGATTTATATAAAGACGATAGGGCATACTGCGGAAATCGATCGCTATCGATTGTCATTCCTGTCGCGAATATAATGTCGACGGAGTTTCGCCTCGATATAGAGGGGCTGTTGGACCACCTTCCAAATTTCAAGGAATCCTTTCATATCCATGGCTACCTACCTCGAACTTAAAGCACAGGCAGAAGCGCTGGCACAGAAAGCGGAAGCAGCGCGGCTCGCCGAACTGGAAAGCCTTATCACGACGATGCGTGAGCAGATTGCCGAATATGGCATCACGCCCGAGCAACTTTTCGGGCGACGCCGTGCCGCTCCGTCGAGCGCCACCCGCGCGCCGGTCGCACCGAAGTATCGCGATCCGAAAACGGGCGCGACGTGGAGCGGGCGCGGCAAGCCGCCGCATTGGATTGCAGGCGCGAAGAACCGTGACCGGTTTTTGATCGAGCAGTGAAAGGAGTCGACGGTTGAGTCCGATGCCGTCAACGCTACCCGATGGAAAATACCGGGCGACGTGTCGTGAGCGCACGATCTTTGCGGCCAGGGCGATGGGACACGGCGACGTATTTCCGGACGCCGAGTTGATCGTCGAGAATGGATGGGCCACCTTCATCCGGAATGCCGCTGAAGTGTGGAATTGCAGTGCGCGCTACGCTGCTGCGCACTTCGACGTTCAGTCCGTCTAGGAAGAGCCGCAGATGAGCGAGCTTGTTCAGATTGCGCCGGGTGTTGTGTTCTCCTCCGATGTGCTTGGCACCGCGTGGGCGCGCAAGTATCGGCCGGACGGCGGGAATGCGGCGCGGAATGGGAACATCCAGTCCGCAGACCGACCGGGCCCATCGGAGCAGGAAAGCGATCGCGGCGCTCGTGCGAGCCTGTCGGGCCAATTGTCGTTGTTGTAGAGAGAACTGCAGGATGACCGGCATCCTGCGACTGTCGGCCTTCACATCGCCGCCATATTTCCTTCCGAACCGGTGCCCGACACGGGCGCCTGTTTCGTCCGCGAATGCGTGCCGGGCCCGACCGAGCGCCGGTTGCCTCTGCTTCAACGACCGGGCAACACGAGCCAGCCAGCTACGTGCGTCGAGCCGTTCAACCCGAGTTCTGTATTCGACGGTGTGCGCCGCATAGTTCGCCCTTGGCGCTCTCGTTTCTGCACCCGAAGCCCGCAATGCACCGATCAGCTCAAAGGGTTGAGCGATCGGGTCGCGCCGTCAGTTCGGGTGCTGGCATGTGCTTCTGCATGAGTCGGCGTTGCCGCGTTTGCGCTGACGGGGCCGCGAACTGCTTCACTGCTCCAGCACGGCCTGCGGCGTGTTGCGGAAGCTGATGGCCATACGGTTGTAGGTGTTCATCAGGCCGACTGCAATCGTGAGGTCCACGATCTCGCGTTCGCCGAATACGGCACGCGCTGCATCGTAGGCCTCGTCCGGCACGCCGGTCGCCGCGACCAGCGTGACCGACTCGGCCCATGCCAGCGCGGCACGCTCGCGTTCGTCGAACAAATTGCCGGCTTCCCGCCACGCCTGCACCAGCGCCAGCTTTTCAACCTTCACGCCTTTCTTCAGCAGGTCGCGCGTATGCATGTCCAGGCAGTAGGCGCAGTTATTGATCTGCGACACGCGAAGGTAGACGAGATCGACGAGAACGGGCGACAGCCCGCTCTGCATGACATAACCATACACGCCACCCAGGGCCTTCACGCCCGCGGGCGCAATCTGGTTGTAATCGAGACGCTTGCTCATGACGTAACTCCTTGATGAAGGGGATTTACTTGACCGGGGTGGTCAGGACCTTGTCGTTGCTGTCCGCGACGAATACCGCAAGCAATCTGGCGGGCCGCGATTCGCTCGCATTGCGGCTCACGCGATGAACGGCGCCGGGCTCCTCGAAGAAGCTTTCTCCGGCGTGATAGACGCGCTTCGGGCCGTCGTTCACCTGAGACTCGATGTCGCCCGACACGACGTACGCATAGATGAAAGCCGAGCCTGCATGCCGGTGCGCCGGCGATGCGGCGCCCGGTGCGTAGTCGACGACGACGGCGGTCAACGACTTGCCCGGAAGGTTGGGAATCGCGTGCTGGAAGTTCGGCGTGACGGTTTCACCCGTGCCGTGTGCCGCGGCCGGCACTGCGATGCAGAAGGCGATGCTGGTGCAGGCGGCAACCGCAATGGACTGAATGTTCATGGTCGTCTGGTTCGTTGATGTTCGCCCATTGTGGTGTTGGACGCGAACACACGAAAGCACCAGGAATGAACATTTTCGTTGTACCAAGATGCAATGGCAGCGGTGCGCTTTCCGGCTCGTCAGTCGCGCGCGCGAATGAGCTCCAGCAGGCGGGAACAGTCGGTGGGGAGCGTGCGTTCGCTCAGGTTCGTCACGCCGAGCAGCAGGCCCTGTTGCCGCGGCGTGCCCGTGTACCACGACGAAAGCGGGACCGGGGCCAACCCGAACGCGCGTGCCCGCAAAGCGATATCGATATCCGACACCTCCGCGGGCAGCGTCGTCACCACGGCCATGCCGGCAGTGGCCTGGATTTTGATCGCGTTCGAGCCCTGTTCCTTCAGACAACGAAGCAGTGCCTCCCGATGCGCAGCGTAGAGACGCTTCATGCGACGCAAATGGCGAAGATAGTGCCCGTCATGCATGAACTCGGTGACGGCGTGCTGTATGCACGCCGCTGGCGCGGGCGCGAGGCACGCCGCGATATCGCCGAAGCGGCGCGTCATGTCCGGGGGGACCACGAGAAAGCCAAGACGCAGCGCTGGACTGATCGTCTTGCTGAAACTGCCGACGTGCAGAACCCGTCCATCCTGATCGATCGACGCAAGCGCGGGCGCTGCCCGTCCGGTCAATTGCAGCTCGCTCAGGTAGTCGTCTTCGATAATCCACGCATCGTTTTGTCGGGCCCAGGCGAGCAGTGCAATCCGCCGCGAGAGCGACATCGTCATCCCGAGTGGCGCTTGCTGGCCGGGCGTGACCACGGCAAGCGCCGCTTCCTTCGCCTGCCGGATGCCTGCATCCACATCGAGTCCGTCGGCGTCCACCGGCACGGCCGTCACGGTCATGCCAGCCAGCCCGAGCGCGGTACGCGTGAGCGGAAAGCCGGGGTCTTCGATCCACGCTTGTCGGCCTTCCATTCCGAGCCCGCGAATCGCGAGGCTCAGCGCGCCGGAGAAACCTGCCGTGACGAAGACCTGCGAGGGACTGCAGCGAAGACCGCGGGCGACACCCAGATAGGCGGCAATTTCCCGGCGCAAGTCCGGTTCGCCGCGCGGATCGGGGTAGCCGACCGGCGCCGCGGATGCCCGGCGCGCCGCACGCGCCAGGATGCGCGACCATAGCTTGAACGGAAAGGCGTCCTGTGACGGGACGCCCATTTGAAACGCGAGAGGTGCCGCGCCGAACGCGTCGAACAGATCCGGAAGGGGCGGCGCTTCCGGCGACCAGCCGGCTGCGATCGGCACAGCGGGACGCTCCGCTACCCGGGTGCCGGCCGCCCCGAGACCGATCGCGAATTGCTCGTCGATCAGACGCTCGTAAGCGGCGCGTACGGTGCCCCGCGATACGCCAAGCTGGGCGGCCAGATCCGACCAGGAAGGCAGCCGCGCGCCCGAGGCAAGCTTGCCGGACTCTATCGCGTCGCGGATCGCGCTGTAGATCTGGGCGGACAGCGACGTGCGCCTGGAGTGATCCAGGCCAATGGAGAGCGTCGTCATGTGTCGATGGTGCATTCGAATTTGTCGATCTTGGGACTGTTTCATGCCTCGAGAGAAGCGTAGCTTTTCTCCGTGGACGCGGCCAATCGGTCCCGGCCCGAATCCTACGCCATGGGGCACGGGTCAAGCGAGCCACACGAAATCGAGCAAACAGATGAAGGAAGATACCGTGCAGACGAATGGATCGATCAACGCCGTGATCCCGGACAGCCAGCTGGCGCGCGAGGTCACGCAACTCATTCGCGATACCGAGGGCGATTTGCTGTTCAACCACTCGACTCGCGTCTACCTTTGGGGTGCGCTACTCGGCACACGAAACAACATGGTCTTCGATCGCGAGCTGCTCTACGTTGCGGCCATGTTTCACGACATCGGGTTGACGTCGATCTATCACGAAAGCCAGCTTCGCTTCGAAGTGGACGGCGCAAATGCGGCGCGCGACTTCCTGCGAAGCCATCGCATCACCGAGGCAGACATCGAGAAGGTGTGGGCAGCGGTTGCGCTCCACACTACGCCGGGCATTCCAGAGCACATGCATGGAGAAATTGCGCTGGTACAAGCCGGCGCGGGAATGGACGTGGCGGGACGCGGTTTTGAGCAGTTCACCGACGAACAACGCGTCGCGGTGGTCGACGCCTATCCGCGCGGCGCCGATTTTGCCAACAAGATGATCGATGCGTTCTACGACGGCATGAAGCATCGCCCGGACACGACGTTCGGCACCTTCAACGATGATTTCCTCGCGTACAAGGATCCGGGATTCGCCCGAGTCAATCTGTGCAGCATCATATTGAATTCGAGTTGGGGCTGAGGTTTCTCCGCTCAGGTCACGGGCTCATCCGGACGAAATGGCGGGCTCAGCGGTGCGACCGAATACCCGCTGAGATCTGGCCCGGATAATAGTCAGACGAAAATGTGCCGACCCGCGGCTTATAGGCGCCAGCGCAAAGATTTCAGGTGCAAAAAACCGCCATCACCCCCTTGAAATTTTCCGCAGAATTCCTATCTTAAGTTTCGCTCAGGCAGACGCGCGGGCCGCTTCACTCCGCGCGCTGCGTGTTTCGATTTGTTTGCCAGCAGGTGTGGCAGGCGAACTGGAGCGCGTAGGCCCGTTCGCCTCCATGCTGCATCGAGGAGGATGTGATCATGAGCGATCTCTACTTCGGAACCGACCTCTTCAGCGAGTTCGACCGCCTGCAGCAGCAGATGGCGCAACTCTTCGGCGGTTTTCCGTCCAGCATCCGCGCGAGCCGTTTCGGCACTTTCCCCCAGGTCAATATCGGCGCGACAGACGATTCGATCGAGATCGTCGCGTTCGCGCCCGGTGTCGATGCCGGCACGTTCGATGTGTCGATCGACAAGGGCCTGCTGACCATCAGCGGTGAACGCAAATCGCCCCAACCCGATACCGACAGCGAGCGGCGCACCTATGCGCAGGAGCGCTTCATCGGCATGTTCCGGCGCGTCATCGAGCTGCCCGAAACGGCTGATCCCGACAAGGTTCAGGCGCGCTACGAAAACGGCTGTCTGTCGATCAGCATCGGCAAGCGCGAATCGTCCAAGCCGCGCGCCATCACCGTCCAGTAATACGAGGAGCCGATCATGAAAGACACTACCCAGCTGGCGGAACGGGATTCGTCTGCCGTCGCCCGTCGCGGCACCGAAGAGACGGTGCGCCGCGTGACACTCGTGCCGGCCGTCGACGTTTACGAGGACAGCCAGGGCGTCACGCTGTGGGCCGATTTGCCCGGCGTCACGAAGGACAAGCTCGACGTCAAGGTTCACGACAGCAGCCTCCTGATCGAAGCCGAGGCAATGGTGCCGACGCCGCAAAACCTGCGGGTGCAGCATGCCGAGGTCCGTGAGCCGCATTTCGCGCGCACGTTCACGCTGTCGGCGGACTTCGATACGTCCAGGATCGAGGCGAGCCTCCAGGATGGCGTGCTGAAGCTGACGATCCCGCGCCGCGACGAAGCGCGTCCACGACGCATCGAAATCAAGACCAGCTGATGCGTCAGCCGCCGCGGTGCAGCACGGGTGCCTCGCTCGCTACCCGGTTCGCTGCCCGCGGCTCAAACCAGATTGAAGCTGAATCGGAGCACGTTATGAACACCGATCCGAAAAAATGGAACCCCTTCAAGTTTCTTCGCGGCGCTGCCCGCAAGTCCGATGCGGAAGGCCCGGAAAACGCATCGGCAAGCGAGCAATGGCGCGCGTCGTGGCCTGACATTTCACGCCTGTTCTCACGCGAATCATGGGGTGCGATGGAGGACTTTTTTCATGACCCGTTTGCCGGCCGCGGCGCGCTCGAACGTTGGTTCGGCGACTTCAGTTCATCGCGTTTCCAGCCGCGCATCGACGTCGTCGATGAAGGGCCGGTGTTGCGCGTCACCGCGGAACTGCCTGGAATGGAGCGTGAAGATCTGAAGGTGAGTGTCGAGGATGGGGCAATCGTGCTGCGCGGCGAGAAAAAGCAGGATGTGCACAGTGAGGAAAACGGCTGCTACCGGCTGGAGCGCGCACATGGAAGCTTCACGCGCACGATCCCGATGCCGGACAACGCCGACCCCGAGCACACGTTGGCAAAGTTTGACAACGGTGTCCTCACGTTGACGGTGCCGAAGTCGGAACCCGCCAAGTTCACGAGTCGCACGATCGATATCGGCTGATATGACTCCCCGCGCTTCGGAATCGACCCGTCCGGCTCACTCGTCAGCCATGAGATGACGAATCACGAGTGCCGGATCGGCGATATCCAGAATCAGCCGGCGAAGGATGCGTCGACGCATGTGTTCCTCGTCGAGTATCCAGGGCGCGCCCTTCTCGCTGAGATAGCGGGTGAGGGCGTCCTGGTGATCGGCGTTTGCGGGCAGGTTCAAGCGGACCGCCAGCAGTCCAGCCACGACGTCGTCGATATCGACGTCCAGCGGTTTCGAATCGATGTTCAGCTTCAGTTTCATGGCCGCTCCACCACAAAAAGCGGCGCCGCATGACAGGAATAGTGTGCGGCGCCGAACGCGTTGCGCCGGCCGCGACTGCTAGCCGGCGCATGCAAGACCCGCAGGTCAGTACTCGAGCTCCGGTGCGGCGGCCTGCGCAGGCTTTTCGTCCTTCGGCGCATCAGCCACCGTTGCATCCGTCGTCAGGATCAGCCCGGCAATCGATGCGGCGTTTTGCAGTGCCGTGCGCGTGACCTTGGTCGGATCGACCACACCGGCCTCGACCAGATCGCCATACTCGCCGGTGGCCGCGTTGTAGCCGAAGTTGCCCGTGCCTTCGAGCACCTTCGCGATGACGACGGAAGGCTCGTCCCCGGCATTCGACGCGATCACGCGCAGCGGTGCCTCGAGCGCGCGCAGCACGATCTGGATGCCGGCGTCCTGATCACTGTTGGCGCCTTTCAGGCTCGTCGCCGTCGAACGCGCGCGCAGAAGCGCCACGCCACCACCCGGCACGATACCTTCCTCGACCGCCGCGCGTGTGGCGTGCAGCGCATCGTCGACGCGGTCCTTCTTCTCCTTCATTTCGACTTCGGTGGCCGCGCCTACCTTGATGACGGCCACACCGCCGGCGAGCTTCGCCACGCGTTCTTGCAACTTCTCGCGATCGTAGTCGCTCGTGGTTTCCTCGATCTGCGTACGGATCGACTTCACGCGCGCCTCGATACGCTGCTCGTCGCCCGCGCCGTCGATGATGATCGTGTCGTCCTTGCGGACCTCGACACGTTTCGCGCGGCCGAGATCTTCCAGCGAGGCCTTCTGCAGTTGCTTGCCGGTTTCTTCCGAGATGACGGTCGCGCCAGTGAGGATCGCGATGTCCTCCAGCATGGCCTTGCGCCGGTCGCCGAAACCGGGCGCCTTGACGGCCGCGACCTTCAGGATGCCTCGCATCGCGTTGACCACCAGCGTGGCCAGCGCTTCGCCGTCGATGTCTTCCGCGACGATCAGCAGCGGCTTGCCTGCCTTGGAGGTCGCCTCGAGAACCGGCAGCAGATCCCGGATATTCGAAATCTTTTTGTCGTGCAACAGGATCAGCGCGTCGTCCAGATACGCGGCCTGCTTTTCCGGATCGTTGATGAAGTAGGGGCTGACGTAGCCGCGGTCGAACTGCATCCCTTCCACCACATCCAGCTCGTTCTCGAGCGACTTGCCATCCTCGACCGTGATGACGCCTTCCTTGCCGACCTTCTCCATGGCGTCGGCGATGATCTTGCCGATCGCGTCGTCGGCGTTCGCCGAGATCGAGCCCACCTGCGCGATTTCCCGGTTCGTGGAAATCGGCTTCGACAGTTGGCGCAGCTCGTCGAGCACGGCGGTCACGGCCTTGTCGATGCCGCGCTTGAGGTCCATCGGATTCATGCCGGCGGCGACGTGCTTCATGCCTTCCTGCACGATCGCCTGCGCGAGCACGGTGGCCGTGGTCGTGCCGTCGCCGGCCACATCCGCCGTCTTCGATGCGACCTGCTTGACGATCTGCGCGCCCATGTTTTCGAAGCGGTCCTTCAGCTCGATTTCCTTCGCGACCGACACGCCATCCTTCGTGATGGTGGGTGCGCCGAAGCTGCGCTCGATCAGCACGTTGCGGCCTTTCGGCCCGAGCGTCACCTTCACGGCATCGGCGAGGACATTCACGCCCTTGACGATGCGGGCGCGGGCGCTGTCATGGAATTTGACGTCTTTTGCACTCATGTTGTTGCTCCGGATAGTAGTCGTTGACTCAACGCGGCGCGAACCACCCGTCGGGTGTTCGCGACCGGCTCAGGATGTCAGGCGGCCTTGCGGGACGCGCCGGTATCCGACTCGAGGACGCCCATGACGTCTTCCTCACGCATGACGAGGAGTTCGTCGCCATCGACCTTGACGGTCTGGCCTGCGTATTTGCCGAAGAGAACCTGGTCACCGACTTTCACCTGGAGCGCGCGCAGCGTTCCATCCTGCAGCAGCCGGCCGCTGCCGACCGCGACGACTTCACCCTGCTCGGGCTTTTCCGCGGCCGAGTCGGGAATCACGATGCCCGAGGCCGTCGTCCGCTGCGTCTCGATTCGCTTGACGATTACCCGGTCGTAGAGGGGACGAATCTGCATTCTCATCTCCTGAGCGATTAAAGGTTCACGAAAAAGGAATCCGGTTGCCGGGCGTCCTGACTGACGTCAGAGTCGCCGCCGGGCAGCCGCACCACTGTCTGGCGGAATGCGAAATAGAGGCGCCCATCGCGCCCTTCAAGGGCCGTAAAAAAGGCTCTTTGTAACAAATTGTTTCATCGTGGCAGCAGGATGCGACGGACCGTGCCCAGGCGATAAACCGTGCGGCCGCGTCCCTCCGGGCGGCGGGGCGCAGGCGGCACAGGACAGGGCGGCTGGCGTCCGCCATCGGCGTCCAGGGTGTCGTCCGGCTCATCGAGCGTGCGCCACAGGCCTCCCTTGACGGGCCGGAACAGCCAGCGCACGTAGCCTCTCCGTGCGGCAAGCTGCATCAGCTCGTCGCGATCGGTCTCGTCAACGAGAAGCTGCGGGGAGTGGGCCGCGTTCTCGCCATAGTCGCCGAACGCCTGACGGCAAGCGAGCGCCTCGGCAGCGCTGGCGCCGATCACGTTGCAGCCGCGGCGCTCGACGCGCTCGACATCCCATGCGCCGGATTGCCAGGCGGCATCGAGCAGCATGGCGTCGACGGTCTCGAAGCTGTGCCAAGGTGCATCGATCTGGACAGCCGAGCCCGGAACCGGCCGCGGCGGAATCTCGACGCCGGGCAGCACGAGCGGTGTCGCGCGCCGGAATCCATGCCAGTGGAGTATCGCGAAGAGCGGGGTATTCACCTGTGCGGCCGCCGTGACCGTGACGGCAAAGAGCGGCATGCGCACGCTGTCCATCTGTTCCCGAAGCGTATCGAAAAGGACCATGAAGCCTCCTGGATGCCATGTTGCAGGGCCTCTTGAAATTTCCGTTGCTTGCGCTATTTTATGCATCGCTCAGGCAGTCGCGATAAGCGCTGCGTGTTTCGATTTGTTTGTCGGCGGAGCTTTTCCACGGACGGGCGAACTGGAGCGCGTGGTCCGGTTCGTTCTTCGTGAGAAGCCCCTGGTTTCAAGGAGCCAGTCATGAGCGATCTTTTCTTCAGCACAAATCTGCTGGGCGAATTCGACCGCCTGCACCGGCAGATGACCAACGTCCTTGCGGGCTTTCCCGCGAGCCTGCGCGCGATGCGCAGCGGATTCTTTTCTCCACATCGGCCGCACCGACGACAGCGTCGAGATCACCGCGATCGCTGTCGGGGCTCCACCCGGCAGCGACCGATGGATCGCTTGACGAGGGGGTGCTGACGATCAGCGACGTGTGCAAACCGCCAAAGTACGCGCCGGCTGTCTCGATGACACCGGCTCGGCGGCGCGCTTCCTTGCGTGAGCACGTCGCGGCGGTTCTCTATACGGCCTGCACGACGCGTCGTTTTCTGCACCGTGCCCCTGCATTGGGACGATGTCTTATGGGAGACGGAAATGCTCAGCCCACACGAATTTGCGACCTTGATGCTGGTTCGCCAGGCTCCGGACCAGATCGATATGAATCGCGCCGAGCTCGACGCGCTGTTCGAACGTCAACTGGTCATGCTGGAACATTGCGCCGCGGGCGCACGCCGCGCATACCTGACCGAGAAGGGCAAAACGTTCCTCGATGCGCTGCACCCGAGCGACACACCGCGTCGAAGCCGGCAGACCGCTGGCAATGGTGGGTGAGAAAGCATGGAGACGTCTTTCGTGCCGGGTAGCCGGACGACGGTTCTCGTGTGCCTGGACGCGCAGGCTGAATGGCTGCGCGATCTCAACGACAAGCTGTTCGTCGCGCGCCGGGACTCGCGGCGGCGACAGCCGACGTGGTGACGCCCGCGCGCATGACCGGTGTCCCGCGCCCAAGCCATGCGCAATGCACTGCAGGAGGTGTCGTATGCAAACGGACAATGTCATCGAGTATCACGGCTGCGAGGTCCGGCCAGTGGTAACCGTCACCGGAGGTGGCCGCTACGCCGCATCGGCCATCGTCACCGACCGCGCCGGGGAAACACGCACGCTCGGCGTCGATGGGGACTTCGCGAATGCTCAGGAGGCACGCAATGAAGCGCTGGAGCTTGCCGTCGCATGGATCCAGCAGCGCTCAGTCGTGTCGGAGCGGTATGTCCGACGGACCTAGCGTGCCGGTCGAAAACGGGGCCAACCAGACGTTCTACGCATGGAGATCCGTACGAACAACAACATCGAGCCGATGCAGTCGTGCGTATAAGCCGAAAGTGCTCACTGGGTACGAATCGCCGAGGAAACGACCGGAAAGGAGGGGTTTATAGGCGAATACGACTGGATGTTGGCGAGCATACTTGAGATCCGAATGACTCAACCAGGCTCCTCCATGGTGACCCTGAATATGCAAGCGATTGCGTGCGGCAAAACGATTCACGTTGTATTGATGGCTGATGTCGGGAGTGCCAACGTTTTCGTGATGGACAACGAGAACGGCTCCCGTCAATCGCAGAGCATGAAGGTTCGCCAGTACCTCGACGCAGGCATGACCGACGCGAGTGTTGGGCGCCATGTGATCAGTGTTGTCGTGGCGGCGATCGAACGTCGTGGTCACCGATGGGCGCACTGAACTTCTGCTTGCTCGTTGACGTTGAGCAACCTGTACGAGGCTCGCGTTCGCGGTGAACGCAAATGACCGTAGGCGACGTGCTCACGTTCATGCCGCGAGACGGTTCAATGTTCAAGGTCTGACGCGCGTTGCTGCGCTGCTGCTGCGGCAGCACGGCTCGCGGCAACCGGCCACGGAGGGGCAGATGCTCTTCAATTCGACGCGGTTCCGAATCGATCCGACGCCGCGCAGGGCTGATGGAGAATTCATCGCGCATGTGAGGATCGTCACGATTCTGGAGGACGGCGATGAGAGAGAAGTGCACTCCAGCGGCGACCTGGCTGGCTTCGATGTGCGTGATGATGCAGTTGCGTACGCGACGAAGTGGGCGGAAGAATGGCTGGCCGCTCAATCTGGCTGAACGTGAATAACGATAGCGCCACTTCTTCGGCCATCGCGGCACGCTGCTGTCACGGGCGCTTCATCTCCTCGCTTTCCATCGCCGCATGTCGCTCTTCGCTTGCGGAAACGGGTTCCATCGCTTCGTCGACCGAAGCCAATGCATACTCGCAGGCCAATTTCGTTTCTTCGATGTCAGCCTCCGGCTCCTCGTCGTCATTCGGAGGGGGATCGAGCATGTCCCGAAGCATCGTCGACAGCTCCGGCGTGTCCCATGGTTCGCCTTTTTGACGTTTCCGCTTGATGTAGTGACGAATTTCTGCGTCTTGTTCGAGTGTGAGCGGCAGGTGCCGAAAGGTGCTGTTCGGGTTGGCGTCAATCATGATGTTGCTCCCGGGTCATACAGGGTGGATACCGCGACTGGTGAGGGCCCGCGCGCGAGCGGAAAACACCTATTTTCGGAAGCTCGAATCCTGGATTCGCTGGAGGCGGGCGAAAAGCTCATCCATCTGGAGTTCGAGAACCTTGTTTCGCTCGAATCGCATGCGGAGTTTGTTGAGCTTGACTCGCCAGTACGCTGGATCATTGACGGACGATCGGTTGACGAACGCATGTTGCGTCTTCTCAAGTAGTCCGATCGATCGCCTGATATTGGCCAACTCGTGCTCCACATCGCAGTACCAGCTCATGATTGCCACCTTCCATTCAGGATTTGAGATTTTTGTTCGCTGAGCTGCGAAAACTCGTCACGACCTGCTGGTGCTCGTGGCGACGAACCGTGAGGATGGGCCCATTCTTCCCCGATCGCCAACGCGTGGCGGGTGACGCGAAAGGGGCAACGACACGTGCGAGAGAGGGGCGGGGGCGGAGTGAGCAGTCAAGCCGCTTACGTGCACTCGGGCAAATTCATCATACGCGCATCCAACCTCGCGTGCGGGTCTTATTTTTTGCCGCTGTGAAGCGTCGGTCGGCAGGAATTTTGGCTCAACGGGTATCGAGGTGAGGCCTGACGTGTTTGAGTGGAGTCGGAGTGCGTGACTGTTGGCGGGTTCGTATCGATCATTGCGATCATGGTGGCCGTCGTCGCGACGGGTACACGGCAGGTGCGCCGTGACAAGCGGGCGACGGGCTTGGCAATCCGGGCATGGCCACGCTGTCGGGTAGTGTGACAGGAGGTGCGCTGGATGCGGCATCGGGCATCGCCGCCGCATGCTGTACCGGGGTATTCATCACGCTGCAGTCTCGAACACGTGTAGTGACCGAGAGACGCCGAGCGCTTGAATGGGTGCTCTCGCGTGAAAGCTGGGATGATGTTTCGCTCGATACGTGCCGCGAAAGCCGGCGGTGTCGTACCTGCGCTCGAACCTCAGAAGATCTGTTTGGCGATGCGCCGGCGTTCGTCGTCATAGAGGTGCATCACGCGGATTCCGTCGACCGCACGACGCAGCCAGTCGTTGGCAATAGCGGGATGTTTGTCGATCGTGACCGTCGCCATTGACGCTGGCCATTGCCGAATGCCGGCGCCGGCCGCCGTGCCGTCGTCGGACTCATGTGCAGCATCAATCTCGTGTTGGTCAAAAATGCGCTCCCCTTGAAATGGCGCCGACATGACGCAAGTACCAAACAGCGCGTCTACACGAATTCCTTCAATTACAATCGAGCGTCGTTTACTCTTCGAACGAAAATGCCGGCAGCGTCATTGAATTGACTCTCATCGTTATCGAATGGCGGGCATAACTATGCGACTACTGCAGAATAATTAACGTAACGCATAAAAACACCAGCCGGACCGGACCTATTCGAAACACGAAATTACCCGTCCATCACCACACGTACGAACATGCCCGATAACAACGAGACCAGCCGCCACCATCTCGTCGTCTTCGCGATCGACGACAACACGCAGGCCTGGTACGAGATGGTCATCCCCTTCATCGTATCGCTGCGTGAGACGGACTATCGCGGTCGCATTGGCGTCATCGGTTACGGCCTGTCCGCGAAAAAGCAAGCATTGTTGGCGGCCAATGGTATCGAGGTCTACACCAGTGTGGGCGCCGGCGACCTGCCATGGGATCGCTACATATCGGCGGCGGCGATCTTCGACGCCGATCCGGAACTCAAGACGCTTGCCCTCTACGATGCCGATATCTGGTTCCCGGGCCCGAGCTTCGACATCTTCGATGTCGTACCCGACGATGATCACCTCCACGTCGCGCCCGACGCGCATTTCTGCGCATTCGTCATGTCACCGATCATAGGAGAGCGGAGAGACGCGCTGATGCACCAGTGCGTGCAGGACGTGCTCGACCGATTGGGACATCCGCTACAGGCCGGGCTTGTTGTCGGCGGGCGCATCGCATGGGCGCAGTTCGCGCAACACGTTCGGGAACAGGCCGAACGAATCGGGCAGGATTTCCAGGCGATCTATGGACTGGATACGACGTTCCTGCATCTTTGGGGCGGCCTCGGGCATGTTCGACTCGTCGGCTGCGAGCAGAATTTCGTCACGAAATGGGGCCTTCACGAGCGACATGATTTCGATACGGCTCGGCTCTTGCTCGAATATCAGGGCAAACCGATCCGCGGTTTGCACATGACTGGCGACGTGCGATTTCTGAACCGCTGGCGATATCTGGCTCGCGAAGCCGACCAGGCAATCGCACTCGGGCAGGCGTTTGCGCTCGCTCCCGAATCCGCAACTCGAGAACAACCGGCCGAGCTTGATTCGCAGTGTTCAGAACGATTCTCCGCCAGCGGTCTGGCCTTCGTCGCGGCGCATGAGGACGTGCTGCCCAATGTCCCGCGCCTCGCTGCCGGCAGTTCGTTTCGACACCCGCAAGGCGTTGCGTTCAATGCCTGGGCGGCGCACCAGCTCGAATTCGAAGTGATGTACGAGCGAGCCGTGATTGATATCTCGCTGTCGCATTTGAGCGGGCAACCGTCAGCTCCGGGGGCACAGCTGGAGCTAAACGATGAAGTGCGATCGTTGCAGGTGCCATGCAACGGCAAACTGTCGGTGACGCGTGGCGACCGCGTGGTGCTGCGCGTGCTCACCCTACCGGGGCAAGCGTGTCATACCGCTTGGGATGTCGTCGTACGGCAGGCGTAGCTTAGGGGCGAGAATGGTTGATACGGCGCACGTCCCCGTGGTGGCGCAATAACTGCGCCGCTCGATTCAGTCCGACGCGCGGTTCCAATTCGACGCATGTGTATCCGAAAGCATGCGCTGGATATCCGGACCCGGCTCCGGAACAGGAGCAACGCTCCCGTCGGCTTCCGTTCCGACCACCACCTTTTATGCGTCTTTCAGCCAGGGCATTTCCACGGGTGACACGACCAGTTGCCGGAATTCGCGCTTCAGATCGAAGATGAACCCGACCAGGATCATGGAGTCGGCGTAAGGAATCGGAAAGACATGCGGATTTTCCGGAGTACGCAGGGGGCGCTCGGGGGTGTCCGCTGTCGCCGCGGCGTTCTCGCGAACGCTTTCCAGTTCGTCGGCCATAGCGAGGCCACTGACTTTCAGCACACGGCTACGCAGGTCGCTAAAGGGCTCGATGCGCGCAGCGTCTTCGTGGTATTCGGGCACTTCGTAAATGAACCAGGACATTTTCGTCTCCCATGAGAAGGGGCGCTATTTTAACGCTGCGCGAGGATCCACCGAAAATCGATCGTATTGTGCGATGGCCGCGGTCGCTGCGAGGCAGTCTACCAGCGGCGATTTCTGACGACGCGGGCCGCGGCCGCCGCGCCGGAAGCGTTACCTTGTACACGACCGTGAGCCCGCTTTCGCGTCATCCAGCCTGAACTTGCAATGCTACGCCGCGACGGCCGGGTTCCGACATTGGTAGGCCCGACGTGCCAGCAGATTCCGCCTATGTGCCGGTAAGTGCTTCGAACTCGAGATCACGGCTCATGCGCCGTGAATCAGCAGCGTGCGTAGATAAACGTCAGCGCGTTTGCTGCGGGGCATGGGAGATCGGGCGGCATGAATGGTGGTCGGCTAACCCAATCATCAGTCGTCAGTGTTCTCGTCCGGAACGGACGTCGCAACAAGGGTTTCGCGTTTTTCCGCCCATTTCAGCATCGCATCCAAGGCAGGACACAAAGCCTGCCCCCAATCCGTTAGACGGTACTCGACTTTCGGCGGGACTTGCGGATACAGCTTTCGCGACACGATTCCATCGGATTCCAGTTGCCGGAGTTGTTGGGCCAGCATCTTCTGAGAAATCCCGGGGATCAACTTCTCGAAATCCGAATAGCGTTGTACTTTTCCATCGAACAAATGGAAAAGGATGATCAGTTTCCATCGACCTTCAAGCAGTCGAAGAACTTCCTCTACCCCCAGTGCGGCGGTCGCGGGCGTGTATACCTTTCCCATAGCGCAGTAACTTACTTTTCGGTGCGTTCTTGATGAATAAATAGTCTATGGCGAAAATGCTAGTACAGCAAACTATTGCGAGAACGCAACCATGTCCCTTTCACTACCAGATCCAGTCTCTGCCTACTTCAAGATCACCAATGGCGAGGACATCACGCATATCGTTCGTGTCTTCTCGCAGGATGCGTTCGTCGTTGACGAAGGCAGGACGCACCAGGGCCATCGAGCCATCGAGTCGTGGCTACGGGACGCGCGGAAGAAATACGAGTACACCGTGGAGCCTGTCAGCGCTTCCCAGGAAGGCGGTCGGCTGACGGTCACGGCCAATGTTGTGGGCAACTTCCCGGGTAGCCCTGTCCAGCTCGACCATGTGTTCAGCCTGGAAGGCGACAAGATCAAGTCATTGGAGATCGGTTGATGACCATGAACCTGGAATTGCAAGGCAAGCGCGTCTTGGTGACGGCAGGCACCAAGGGGATTGGAAAGGCCGTCGTCGGCCTGTTCCACGAACTCGGCGCGAAAGTACTCACCACGGCCAGAGGACAGCCGACCGATACGTTGGCTGACGTCTTCGTCGCAGCAGACTTGACGACAGTCGACGGCTGCGACGCGGTGGCAAGGGCTGTCACGGCCCACTTTGGCGGGGTGGACATCATCGTCCACGTCGTGGGTGGTTCGACGGCACCTGGTGGAGGCTTCGCCGCATCGGGTGAAAACGAGTGGTGGCAAGAATTGAACCTCAATCTGCTTCCTGCCGTCCGGCTGGATCGTGCATTGTTGCCTGGCATGCTGGCACAGGGTTCCGGCGTCGTCATTCATGTCACCTCGATCCAACGCGAACTTCCCTTGCCGGAATCGACTACTGCCTATGCGGCGGCAAAGGCCGCGCTCTCGACATACAGCAAGAGCCTGTCGAAAGAGGTTTCACCCAAGGGCATTCGTGTCGTTCGGGTGGCGCCCGGGTGGGTTGAAACAGAGGCATCCGTGGCGCTGGCCGAGCGGCTTGCCTTGCAGGCGGGCACGGACTACGAGGGCGGGAAAAAGATCATCATGAATTCACTGGGCGGCATTCCGCTGGGGCGGCCATCGCAACCCATCGAGGTGGCGAATCTCATTGCCTTCCTGGCTTCCCCGCGCGCAGCCACGATCACCGGAACGGAGTATGTGATCGATGGGGGCACGATTCCTACTGCATAAGCGTTCGGAAACATGAAGCGGCAACGGTGACAAGAGAATGATCGGCAAGTGACCCATCGCCCGATGTGTGCAGGCTGACAGCGATCCGCTGATGCGGATGTATCACGAGTGCTGACATCGTCGCCGGGATCATCGACAATCCGGCGTGTGCGCCGCACCCGCGCGCGCCAAGCCGCCCGAGAGACGCTTCCATGTCCGGACTATCCATCCGATCCGCCAGCCTTGCCGATGCGCAGGCGATCGCCGATTTTCACGTCAAGGTCTGGCGGCATACCTATCGCGATCTCGCGCCGGCGCAAGCGCATGCCGTCCTCGACGCGCACTATCGCGGCAGGAAATGGCGGGAGAAGCTGGCGGCGAACGATGGCGACCAGCTGGTGCTCGTGGCGGAAATCGACGGCACGATCGTCGGAATCGGCGCGGCCGGCGCGCCGTCGGAGCCGATCTTCGGCGGCCGTGGCGAGATCAAGTTCCTGTATGTCGACCCCGGGTTCAAGCGTCGCGGCATTGGCCGCACGCTGCTCGCCCGGCTCGCAACGCATTTGCAGAAGGTGCGGTATCGGGGCGCGGCGTTGAGTGTCGTCAAGGGAAACGACGCCGCGATCGCCTTTTACGCGTCGCTGGACGGCCGGTTGGCGGGCGAGTATGTCGATCCGGGGCCGATCTGGCGATCGCACAACATCGTGATGGTATGGGACGACCTCGCGAGTCTCGCTACCTGAGTCCGCCCCTTGCCGCGCGCTTGCGCGTCACGCCAGGCAGGCGCGCAACCACGTCGTGAACGCGGTCACGAGCGGCGAATCGGCCAGCTCGTGACGCGTGACCAGGTAGTAGGCATGACGCGACGGCACCGCCGCGCTGAACGGCCGCACGAGCGTGCCGTCGAGCAGGTCGTCGCGCACGGAGAGGCTGTCGCCGAGCGCGACGCCTTGCCCGTGCACCGCGGCTTCGACGCCGATGTGCGCGTTGCCGATTTCCAGAATGCGGATTCCCGGCAGCTTGTCCGCGTTCGCTTCCGCCAGCCAGCGCGTCCACGAGCCCGCGTGCTCGCAGAACAGCGTGCGTCCCGCGAGATCCTGCACCTTGCGGATCGCATCGGGCCCGTTCATCAACGCCGGGCTCACGACCGGGAACAGCGCCGGATGCGCGAGCAGATCGACGCGCCGGTTTCGCCAGTTGCCTTCTCCGTAGCGAATGCAGACGTCGACGTCGGGCGAGTAGGTCTCGCGATCGTCGTTCGACGGAATCACTTTCAGGTGGATCCCCGGATAGCGTTCGAGAAAATCGCCGATGTGCCGGGCGAGCCAGCGCGACGTCAGCGACAGCGGCGTCGACACGACGAGATCGCCGGCGGCTGCCGGCGAATCGAGCCTGACGGTGGCGTTCGCGATCATGTCGAACGCGGTGCCGACCGGTTCCAGCAATGCCTCGCCTTCGGGCGTGAGCTTCACGCGGGCTTTTGATCTGACGAATAGTGCGACGCCGAGCGTGCTCTCGAGAATCCGGATCTGATGGCTGACGGCGCTCGCAGTCACGTGCAGTTCGTCGGCGGCCGCCGATACGGTGCCGCACCGGGCGGCAGCCTCGAACGCGCGAAGCGGGTTCAGCGGGGGCAGGCGGTTGCGCATCGGCGGGCGCGTCGCAGGCGACGGTGCTGAGAAAAATTTCATTAAAGCGGATTCAATTTCTCGCTACAACAAAAAAAATTGAATGCCTACAGTGGAGGCCATCCAACCGAGTCGAGGTCGACCGCAATGAGCCTTACCGAACCGATCGAGCGCCTGTGGGGCGGCCGCTTCCAGTCGAAACCGTCCGACGCGCTGCAGAACCTGTCGCGCTCCGATCCGAGTTTCTTCCGTCTCGTGCCGTACGACCTCGCGGGCTCCTGCGTGCATGCGCGCGAGCTGAATCGCGCCGGCATCGTGAACGACGACGAACTCGCGCAACTGCTGGCCGCCATGGACGGCATCGCGCGCGACCACGCGGCCGGTGCGATCGCGCCGTCGCTCGCCGACGAGGACGTGCACACCTTCCTCGAGCGCGTGCTCACGCAGCGGCTGCCGGCGCTGGGCGGCAAGCTGCGCGCCGGGCGCTCGCGCAACGACCAGGCGGCGAACGACCTGCGCCTGTACCTGCGCGACAAGGCCCGCCAGCTCGTGCGCGGCGTGCTCGACCTGCAGGATGCGTTGATCGGCCAGGCGAGCCGGCACGTCGACACGGTAACCGCCGGATTCACCCACTTGCAGCCCGCACAGCCGATCGTGTTCGGTCATCAGTTGCTCGCGCACGCGCAGTCGCTGTATCGCGACGTCGACCGCCTCGTCGACTGGGACCGCCGTACCGCGCGTTCGCCGCTCGGCGCGGCCGCGCTCGCGGGCTCGGCGATCTGCGTGCGGCCCGAGCTGTCCGCGCAGGAACTCGGTTACGACGCACCGTGCGAGAACTCGATCGACGCGGTGGCCGCGCGCGATCACGTCGCCGAATTCGTATTCGTCACGAGCATGCTGGCCGTGAACCTGTCCCGGCTGTCGGAAGAAGTGATCCTGTGGACGTCACGGCAATTCCGCTGGGTGGAACTCGACGATGCCTATGCGACCGGCAGCTCGATCATGCCGCAGAAGAAGAACCCGGACATCGCGGAACTCGCGCGCGGCAAGGCGGGGCGTCTGATCGGCAACCTGACGGGCCTGCTCGCGACGCTGAAGTCGCTGCCGCTCGCGTACAACCGCGATCTCGCGGAAGACAAGATCGCGGCGTTCGATTCGATCGACACGCTCGAACTTGTGCTGCCCGCGATGGCGGGGATGATCCGCACGATGCACGTGAACGTCGACGAGATGCGTCGCCAGGCGCCGCTCGGCTTCACGCTCGCGACCGAGGTGGCGGACTGGCTCGCGCTGACGGGCGTGCCGTTCAGCGAGGCGCACGAGATCACCGGCACGCTCGTGCGCGCGTGCGAGCGGGACGGCATCGAACTGGCCGACGCGAGCGCGGAACAGTTGCAGGCCGTCGACACGCGCCTCGCGCCCGCGGTGCGCGCGCATCTGACGCTCGACGCGGCCGTCGCCGCCCGCGGCGGTGCGGGCGGCACGTCACCCGCGCGCGTGCGCGAGCAGATCGAACGCCTGAGCGACGCGATCGAACGCCAGTCCGCATGGGCGGCCGACTACCGGGGGCCGTCATGCTGAGCGCATCCGAATCGGGCCGTCTCGATGACACACCGGAGCCGGCCGCCCACGCCGCGGACGATATCGCCGGGTTCGTGCGCGTGCGCCGGCGCTACTGGGGCCGCTATGTCGCGTCGATCGCGATCATTGCCGCGCTTGCGTATGTGGCGGTCGCGTTCGCGCGTGGACAGATCGAATGGCGTGTCGTCGGCCAGTTCCTGACCGCACGCTCGATCCTGACCGGGCTCGGCAACACGATCGTGATGACCGTCCTCGCGATGACGCTCGGCGTCGTGCTGGGCGTCGTCACCGCGGTGATGCGGCTGTCGTCGAACCCGGTGCTCGGGGCGATCGCGCAGGGGTACATCTGGTTGTTCCGCGGCACGCCGGTGATCCTGCAATTGCTGCTGTGGTTCAACCTCGCACTGGTGTTTCCGACCCTTGGCATCCCGGGCATTGCCGAATACCGGACCGTCGACGTGATGACGCCGTTCCTCGCGGCGGTGCTCGGGCTCGGCATCAATCAGGGGGCCTATACGTCGGAAGTCGTGCGGGCGGGGCTGCTGTCGGTCGACACGGGCCAGTACGAGGCCGCGAAATCGATCGGCATGCCGCGCCTGCAGGCGCTGCGCCGGATCATCCTGCCGCAGGCGATGCGCGTGATCGTGCCGCCGATCGGCAACGAGCTGATCGGCATGGTCAAGCTGACGTCGCTGGCGAGTGTCGTGCAGTACGCGGAGATGCTGCACAACGCGCAGAACATCTATTACGCGAACGCCCGCGTGATCGAGCTGCTGATCGTCGCGGGCATCTGGTATCTCGCGGTCGTCACCGTGCTGTCGCTCGCGCAGGCCCGCGTCGAGCGGCGTTTCGCGCGCGGCGCGGGCCGGGCGGCGGGCCGCAAATGAACGACACGACCCTCAACCCTCGGGAGAACGTCATGACCAACGCGGTCGTTCGCGCGGTCGACGTACGCAAGTCGTACGGCGATTTCCAGGCGCTGCACGGCATCACGCTCGACGTCGAGCCGGGCGAAGTGCTGTGCATCATCGGGCCGTCGGGCTCGGGCAAGAGCACGTTCCTGCGCTGCATCAACCAGCTCGAGACGATCAGCGGCGGCGCGCTGTGGGTCAACGGCGAACTGGCCGGCTACCGCCGCGCCGGCGACCGGCTCCACGAACTGTCGGAGCGCCAGGTCGCGCGCCAGCGGCTGGCGACGAGCATGGTGTTCCAGCGCTTCAACCTGTTTCCGCACAAGACCGCGCTCGAGAACGTGATCGAAGGCCCGGTGCAGGTGCTCAAGCGCCGCCGCGCGCAAGCGGAGGAGGAAGCGCGCGCGCTGCTCGCGCGCGTCGGGCTCGCGCACAAGTGCGACGCGTTTCCGGTCGAGCTGTCCGGCGGACAGCAGCAGCGCGTCGCGATCGCGCGGGCGCTCGCGATGCATCCGCAACTGATCCTGTTCGACGAACCGACGTCGGCGCTCGACCCCGAACTGGTCGGTGAAGTGCTGGCCGTGATGCGCGACCTCGCGAAGAGCGGGATGACGATGATCGTCGTCACGCACGAGCTCGGGTTCGCGCGCGAGGTGGCCGACCGCGTGGTGTTCATGGACGGCGGCCGGATCGTCGAGAGCGGGCCGCCCGACCAGGTGCTGTCCGCGCCGACGCATGCGCGCACGCGCGAGTTCATCTCTGCCGTGATTGCATGACCGGGGCGGGCGCCCCGTTTTGCAGCGTCCCAACGATCGAGCCGTCGACGAGCGCGGCGTAGTCCCCATTCCTCTACATGACAAGGCGACACCCATGAAAGCATCCGTCCTGACCCGCACGCTGGCCGCCGTCGCATTCGGCGCGCTCGCGCTTCATGCATCGTTCGCCGCCGCGCAATCCGCCAGCGCGAAACGCACGCTGAACGTCGCGATCGTGCCGAACTATCCGCCGTTCGAATACAAGGATCCGGCGACCGACAAGCTGGCGGGCTTCGACGTCGATCTCGGCGAGGCGCTCGCCGCGAAGATGGGCGCGAAGCTGAACTGGGTCGAAACGAGCTTCGACCAGATGATGAGCGCGGTCGCGACGCAGCGCGTCGACATGATCCTGTCCGGTATGACCGACCTGCCGACGCGCCGCGATGCGGTGACGTTCGTCGACTACATCGAGACCGGCCCGCAGTTCTATACGCTGAAGACCCGTGCGGGCGAGTTCGCGCAGATGGGCGCGCTGTGCGGCAAGCGCGTCGGCTCGAGCCGACGCACGTCGTTCCCCGACAACACCACCGCGTGGAGCGCCGAGAACTGCGTGAAGGCCGGCAAGCCGGCGATCATCGTCGTCGGTACCGACGGCTCGTCGGACGCGCGGATGCAGTTGCGCCAGAACCGCATCGACGCAGCCGTGCAGGGCGGCGAGACGCTGCCGTACCAGAACAGCCTCGAGCAGAACGCGTATGCACCCGTTGGCAAGCCGTTCCTGTCGCAATACACGGGCATCGGCGTCGCGAAGAGCAATACCGCGCTGAGCGGCGCGCTGACGACGGCGCTCAACCAGCTGATCGCGGACGGCTCGTACCAGAAGCTGCTCGCGAAGTGGGGGCTCCAGGAGCATGCGGTGGCGAAGGCGATGGTCAACGGCACCCACTGAGCGCGCGATGACGGACCTGGCTTCCCGCTGGCCGGACGCGAAGCGCGCGTGCGTCGCGCTCGCGTTCGATCTCGACGGCCCGACCGGCGACGCGATGCTGAACGGGTCGATCTGGCGCAACCCTGCGTATTTCACGCTTGGCAGCTACGGGCCGTGGCGGGCGCTCGGCCGGCTGCTCGACATGCTCGCGTCGTTTGGCCTGCCCGCGACGTTCTTCGTACCCGCGTGGGTCGCGCAGACGTGGCCCGCGCAATGCGCGGCAATCGTCGCGCGCGGCCACGAGATCGGATATCACGGCTACCGGCACGAAGCGTTCTGGACGCTCGAGCCCGGGCGGCAGCGCGAGATCATGGCGCAGTCGGCCGACATCTTCGCGCGCACGCTCGGCGTGCGGCCGGTCGGGTTCCGCACGCCGTCCGGCGACTGGAGCGACGCGACGGTCGCGGTGCTGCGCGAAGCAGGCGTGCGCTATTCGAGCTCGATGCGTGGCGACGACCGTCCGTACTTGCTGCCCGGCGCGGACGGCGAGCCGCCGCTCGTCGAGATTCCCGGCCGCTGGGAGACCGACGATTACGCGTCGCTCGCGTATCACCGCAACCCCGACTATCCTGCGGGGCTCGACCGGATCGCCGGCTATGAGGCGACGCTCGACAACTGGACGCGCGAATTCGACGGGATATACCGCGAAGGGCTGTGCCTGACGACGCTGCTTCATCCGAAAGTCTGCGGCAAGCCGGGGCGCATCGCGCTGCTGGAGGCCTGGCTTGGCCACATGTGCGCGCAGGATGGCGTCTGGTTCGCGCGCTGCCGCGACGTGGCCGACTGGTGGCTCGCGCAGCACGCGCAACGCGCGCAATCCACGCACCGGAGCAACATGTGAAGACACCTTGTGCGTGGCCGGGCGGCGCGCGATGCGCGGTCGCGATCACGGTCGACTTCAACGACATTCATGGCATCCAGACACGCGAGCCGCGCATCGTCGGCCGGGAAAAATCGTTGTCGGTGTGGCGCTACGGCGCGACGCGCGGCGTCGACCGGCTACTCGCCGCGTTCGACGAATTCAGCGTACCGACGAGCTGGTTCGTGCCGGGCCGCGTCGCGCAGACGCATGGCGGCGCCGTGCGGGCGATTGCCGCCGCCGGGCACGAGCTCGGCGTGAGCGGTTTTCGCTGCGAGGATTTCGACGCACTGCCGCTCGCCGCGCAGATCGATGCGTGCCGCGCCGGGCGGGCGGCGCTCGCGGACGCGACCGGACGCTGCGCGGAAGGCTTTCGCTCGTTCACCGGCAACTGGGCCGACGGCTTTGCGGACTTTCTCGTGGCGGAAGGCTTCACGTGGTCGTCGTCGTGGCGCGGCGACGATTTGCCGTACCTGCATCCGCGCGCCGGCGCAGACGCGGCCGACCTGCGGCTCGTCGAATTGCCGCTGCACTACGAACTCGAGGATGAGCCGTACTTCGAGTTCAACCTGTCGCCGCCGGTGCCGGCCGGTCAGCCGCGCATCGCAGCGTACCGTGACGTGCTCGACAACTGGCGGCGCGATGTCGACGGGTTTCGGCGCTTCGGGCTGTGCTGCGTGCTGCGCCTGCATCCGGAGATCATCGGCACGGCAGGGCGGATCGACCTGCTGCGTGCGTTGCTCGCGCACCTGCGCGACGCGGGCGACGTCTGGTTTGCGACCGGGCGTGACGTTGCGCGCTGGTGGCGCGAGCAGGTTCGCGACAACGAGCCGGACCATCCGGTCGACGTGTTTGCACGCTGCGTGGCAGACGCGTCGGCGCGATGACGATGGACACCGATACGCGCGCCACGCGGCTCGCGACGTTTGTCGCGCAAACGCCTGCCGCCGCCGTGCCTGACGATGTCGTCGCAAAGGCCACGCGTCATGTGCTCGATACGTTCGGTGCCGCACTGACGGGAACCTCGGCCGTCGAGACGCGCAGCGCGCGTGTGCTCACCGGCGCTGTCGCGCGCGACGGCGCGTCGCTGTGGGGCACGCAGTGCAGGGCAAGCGCGCGCGACGCCGCGTTCGTCAACGGGATCGCCGCACACGCGCTTGAGCTCGACGATGCCGGCGGCTGCGATCATTCGGGTGCCGTCGTGCTGCCGGCCGTGCTCGCCGCGTTGTCGTGCGCAGGCCGCCCCGTGACCGGCCGGGAATGCGTGACCGCAATCGTGCTCGGCTACGACGTCGGCCGGCGCGTGCTGGAAGCAGCCGGCGGCTACTCGGCTCACAACGGTGCCGGCTGGCACTCGACACTCAGTTGCGGTGTGTTCGGCGCGGCGGCCGCGAGCGCACGCGTGCTCGGGCTCGACGCTGCGCGCACGCGCGACGCGTTCGGCCATGCGGCAAGTTTCTCCGGTGGTCTGTGGGGCTTCATCCACGATGGATCGCAGACGAAGCGGCTGCATGCCGGACGAGCTGCGGAAGGCGGCGTGCTCGCGGCGCTGCTGGCACGGGAAGGTGTGACTGGCCCGGCCAGGGTGTTCGATGACGTGTGGGGTGGCTTCTTCAACACGTTCGCCGCGCAATCGCATGCGCCCGACGCACTGACCGACGGCCTCGGCGCGCACTGGAAACTGATGCGCTGCTCGATCAAGCCGCACGCGTCGTGCCGCAGCGCGCATGCGGCAATCGACGCGGCGCTGCAGCTTGCGGACGGTCATACGTTCGAGGCCGGCGAGATCGAGCGGGTGGTCGTGCGGGCGAGCGCGTTCGTGGCCCGGATGTGCGGCGGCCGCGACCTGTCGACGCTGTCGTCGGCGCAGATGAGCCTGCCGTACGCCGTTGCGGTGGCGCTTGCGTTCGGCGACACGGGGATCGACGTTTATCGCGACGACAGGCGGACGGATTCGCGCGTCACGGCGGTGCTCGCACGTATCGCGATCGAGGTCGATCCGGCGCTGGGCGATCTCGATGAGCCGACGGTGAGCCTGCATCGCGCGGACGGGCGGCGGGAATCGCGTCACGTGCCGATCGCGCTCGGCGATCCTCGCAATCCGCTGTCCGACGCGGCGCTGCTGGCGAAGTATCGTGCGCTGGCGGGCATGGCGCTCGAGCATGCGCAGGTCGATGCGTTGAGCGACGCGTGCCTGTCGCTGGAGCGGTTGGCGGACGCGCGGGTGCTGAACGCGCTGCTCGCGGGGGCTGCGGAACGCTGATCGTCACTCAGAGAGTGCCGACGATGTATCGAACTCGAGCGGCGCATCTAGCGACAGCATCCGATCAGCGTCGCTTTCGCGACGCCACCGCCCCGCAGCAAGAAAGCATGGTCGGCTGATCGACCGCCTGCAAGCGCAGGCGGTCGATCGACACTTGCCCGTCATTCGCCCGGGCGGCGCGTGATCTCGAAGCGACATACCGCCACGCGATCTCCGGGCGTTCAACGCGCCCACACAAGCGCGGTCAATTCACCCCGACCGCACTCCAGGCACGCGCGACCGTTGCGCTTTCGACCGAGTTCGCGCCATGCAGGTCGTTCGCTGCCTGGATCGACGCACGCCGTGCGTTCGGGTAGCTCGAGTTGGCGTTCAGGTACACCGTCAGTGTCCGGTACCAGATCTTGCCGGCTTTCTCTCGGCCCAGGCCACTGAAGGTCGTGTCGCCGTTGCAGACCAGCTGCGTCCTCGACAGGCCGGTATCGGTCGACGGTACCGCCGGGCCTTCCGACAGCAGGTAGAAGAAGCGGTTGCCGACACCCGACGTGAAATGCGGATCGTGGCGCGGATTCGACCACGAGAAGCCACCGGACGGGTAGCAGCTGAACGACCGGCCGTCGAGATCCTGCTTGTACATCTTGCGCAGGCCGCCGCTCGTCACGCGCGCACCGATCACGTAATTGCCGGGATCGTTCGGGTTGTTCGCGTAGAACTTCACGAGCGTGCCGAAAATGTCGGACGTCGATTCGTTCAGGCCGCCCGCGTCGCCCGAATAGTTCAGGTTGGCGGTGGCCTCGGTCACGCCGTGACTCATCTCGTGCCCGGCGACATCGACCGAAACGACGGGTTTCGGCAGGCGGGTGCCTGGATCGCCGTCGCCGTACACCATCACGCGCGACGACAGCCATGCCGCGTTCGCGCCGGTCGTGCCGCTGCCCGTGTTGAATACGACGTGAGCGTAGCTCCTCACGCCGCGGCCGTCGTTGAAGATGCCGTTGCGGTTGTGCGTTGTCCGGTAGTAGTCCCAAGTCAACGCGAGCCCGTAGTCGATGTCTGCGGCGACCGTCTGCCGGTCGGTCGTCGTGTTGTTGCCCCACACGTTCGTGCTGCTCGTGAAAATCGGCAGGTCGGTTGCTTGCTCGACGTCGTCCGAGCTCAGGCCGCGGCCATCGTAGACCGAGCCGCCGCCGCGGTTCGGATCGAGCATCCGGTAAGCGTTCGTGCCGGTCTGGTCCGTCGTGAGCGCCAGGTTGCCGTAGTACAGCGAGCGGCCAGTGCCGGTCGCGGCGGCGGTCTTGATCAGGTCCTGTGTGTCGAGCACGGTGCCGGTGCGCGCATCGATGTAGTACAGCACGGCATCGCCGTGCGCATCGGTCGCCTTGCCGTATACGCGCACCGCGTAGGCCAGTGTCGGCGTGACGTCGCGTGCGAACACGACGAGTTCCGCGTCATCGACGCGACGCACGTTCGAGTCGAAACGCGCGGCCGCGATGTGCTTGGCCCTGACCGCGCCTACGTCGGGCGCGTTGCGTACCACGGAGCGGTTTCCGACCTTGCCGATCGTGCCGGCGAGATTGATCGGTGCGAGCTGGGTCTGGCTCGCCTGTTTCAACTGCCCTCGGTTCGAATGGACGACGACGTCACCGCCTATCACGGGCAGGCCCGCATGGAAGCGATCGAAGCGCACGTGCTCGGTGCCATCGGGATCGACGATCACGTCGCGTACCTGGAACTGATCTCCGTCCGTCGGCGCGCTTGCTTGCGGCCCCGCGAACTTCAACGTGCGTGCTGTGCCGCCGGTAGACAGACTGAAGGCGGACGGATTCTGCTGGATCAGTTGCAGCGCCTTGTCGACCGTGGCCGACGGGTCGCCGGCCTGGGCAAAAGCGCTGAGACTCGCGATGGTAATCGCGGCGATGGGCAGCAGACGAGACAATTTCTTCATGTAATCCCCCGGATTATGAATGGGTGATGTTCGAGGAATGAATCAAGTGAAGACGTTTATATAAGACATGTCGCGAACCGCAGAGGCATGCTAGGAGGTCGCTTTTATAATTACAAGATATTTTCAGGGAGATTTATTTTTCATGTCGAAGGTGTTGATCAAGTCATGATTTGGTGAGGAATATGAAATGATCCGATTGACATGCTGGCGTCGGCGCGGGACGGGTCGACGCTCGGCCAGTTGATCCTGCAGCACGGCGAGTGGCGCGGCACGCGCATCGTCGATCCGGACGAGGTGCGGTTCATGGCGACGCCGAAGGCGGCGCGGCGCGCATCTGTGGCTGAACGCCAGCGTCGTCGGCGCGCGCCGGTTTTCGTCGCTGCCGGAGGACTTGATGATGACGGACGGCTTCAATCACCAGCTGGTGGTGATCGTGCCGCCGTGCCGCGCGGTCATCACACGGCTGGGCGCGGTCGCCTTTTGACAATCGACCGATAGCGGCCTGACAACGTTGCCGGGTTTGGTTTTTTCGATTAACGCGCCATTAATGGAAAATTCGAAACGCGCGCGTTGCAGCGCCGTCAGCGATTATTGGTGCGTTTGTCGATTTCATCCGCGCGGCCGAGGTGTTTCCTGACGAGCCATTTCTCTCCGCACCGCGGAGAGAAATGAGCTGGAGGGTTTATGGCGAACCCTGCCCGGCTTCCGCAGGGATCGCTACGGCATCATCCGATCGAGCAGCGGCGACCGGAAGATCCGGCTCGGGTCGTAGCGTTCGAGCGTCGCGCGCGCCGCATCCCAGCTGCTCGCCGGCGGCTGGCCGTCACGATGCAGGTTCGGGATCGTGGTCGCGAGCATCGTGCCGTCCTGCCAGGCGGCCGTGTCGGTATAGCCCCAGCCCTTCGACCATTCGGGGCGCAGCGTCGCATACGAACCGGTGTAGTTCGCGAGCATCCATTGCTCGATCTCGCGATAGAAGCGATCGGCGCCCGGCGTGGCCGGTAACGTCAGGATATCGAACCATACGGCGATGTCCCATTCGGGATGGTCGGGGCGCGGTTTGAGCGCCGACAGCGTGGGAACGACCGCGCCGGCGCCGACATCGGCCGGCTTGTCGAGACCGGTGACACGGATCTCGACGGGACCGTTGATCGGGTACTCGCCGCGTGCCTTGTACGCGTCGATGCGATTCTGATAGAACTGCACGAATTCGCTGATCACGCGCTGCACGTCGGCGCGCCGCGCCAGTATCGCGTAGCCGTTCGCGGTGACGCGCAGCGTCGTCGGCCGAATGTACTGCAGTACGGTGCGCGACCAGCCCCAGACGTCCCCGCTCAGCGTGAGTGCGAGGCCGGCGGTCGTGATGGCCAGCTGCGTCTGGCCGAACAACGGTGTCAATGCGCCTTCGCCGCCGATCACGATCCGCTTGACGAGATCCGAGATGGACTGCGAGATCGAATCGGAGAACGGATAGTTGTATGGCTGCGTGACGGCGCGCGACAGGAGCGGCTTGCTGGGCGTCGGCGTCCAGACCTTGAGCCACGGGCTGGTCGTGAACGGGAACCAGATCGCTTCCATCCGGCCCGAGCGATCGAGAAACGACGCGATCGTGCGGCCCGGCGTGCCGGCCGGCGCAAATAGTTCGGAACAGGGAATATCGACGAAGCTCTGGCAGCGCAATCGCTGGTTCGGGCCTGCAATCAGCGTGACTTCGACGACGAACGCCATCCCGATGTGCGCGAGGAACGCGCCGATCTCGGGATCGCTGCGCTCGAACCGGCGCAGCACGTATTGCTGCCGGGCCGGATCGAACACGACCGCGGTCAGCGCGACCACGAGATTGCTCAGCGAGCCGTAGGTGTGACCCGGTTGCAGGGTCTCGCCCGCCGCCGGTACGGCGGTCCCATGCGCGTCGATCGCGAGCGCACCGCCGAGCGTGATGCCGCCCGGTGCGGGCGCGGCGATCACGCCGAGCCCATATTGCTCGAGCGTCGCGAGCAGCACCTCCAGCGAGACGCCCGTTTGCGCGGTGACGCGCGCCGGACGCGCCGACGTGTCGACGGACACGGCCGTGAGCGACTGCGTCGTATCGAGCAGTACGAGGTTCGCCGCGCCGGCGCTCGGGTCCAGCGTCAGCGGCGACCAGTTGTGCATGTAGCCGCGCGGGCGTATCCGGTAGCCGTTCGCGCGCGCCCAGTTGACTGCCGCGACGACGTCGTCGGCGGAGCGCGGCGCGGCGGTCCATACGTCTTGCACGGCGATCTCGCCACTCCAGTTCTGGAACGCCTGCTTGTAAAGCGGGATGTTGGCCGGGAAGCCGGGCGGTGTTGCGCCGGCCGTTCGCGCGTGCGCCGCAATCTGGTAAAGCGGCGTCCAGCCGGTGACGACGCCGGCCGCCGCGAGCTTCGCCATGTCGGCGAGGAAAGCGCGGCGCGGCGCAGGTTCGTCTCGGAAGTCGTGAGTCATGGTGTGCCCCAATTTTTCGGAATTGTTTTGCAGATTGGAAAGACGACAAGTGGCGCGTTGAGACCCATGCGGCAATTCGGGCAGCCGGGACGCGCGGGATGCGTTGCGCGTTGGCGGGCCTGGATTGAAAAGGACGGTGCGTTCGGCAATGCGCGGCCGCGCGTCATCACGGACGTCTAAAAGGAAATCGGAAAACCGCCGGGCGACTTCTTCAATTGGCCGTCGGCCTGCCTGCCGGCAAACGGATAGGGAGATTCGATTGAATAGCGCGTGGCGAAACGCTAGCCGCGACGATCGACAAGAGATGATTGCGCGTGAATATTAATTTACATATTTCGTTTTTTTAAATAAACCAGCCCGTAATTTAAAATCGATTGACGATGCATTATTTATTCCGTTGGAAAGCGTAACAATTTATTTATCGGGCGGCAAGTGGTGGAGTTGACAAATTCCGTGCCATTCAATATGGAAATTTTATGACTGGCAATGGCATCGCCATTTGTGGATATTTTGCAACACCGGTGTCGGCGGCGCTGAAAATGATGTGCGTGGCGATTTTTATCGCTTGAAGGAGTAATCAACGGCGCGCAGCCGCGGGCCGGCGACGGGAATTATGCTTTGCCGGCACACAGATCGGATCGATCGTTGAGAAAATCGAAGCAATGTCCGGAAGACAATGCCTGAAGCCAGGTTGGCGGGTGAGAAGAGCATGATGAAAATCAACAATTCGTCTCTCGATAATGGCATTCGGATGAAAATCCGTGGTAAGTGACACCTGGGCGATTTTTACCAAATTTCGTGGTAAATGGGTGTTGATTTGTCCGGAAAACTTATAATCGCGCCCTTGGGCAGCTCGCAGATCGATCGATTTTCCGGTTCGCGCGCGGCGTGACTAAAAAATGGATGTCACGGTAACTGCAAAGATTTTAAATCATCGCTATCATACGCGGCTGGGATATACAGGGATCAAATTCAATGGAAAGAATCGTTTCGTTTTATGAGCATGATTTTTTGTTGAATTCGCCGGGAATAATGTCCGCTCCGGGCTGACGCCGAGTTTTTCGATTCAGGGATTCAGCGCGTCCGGCGGCATGGCGTTTTTATCCGGCAACGCTCATTGACTGAAATGGATGTTTCAGCTTCTTGCAGCGCTTGCCGGTAAGGATCGTCCATCAATGCGACGCCGCCCGCATGGCGCCGTCCAGTACGGAGGAAACATCGTGCCTGTTTCATGCTTGTCATCGGGCTGTTCGATCGTCGGTGACGAGGCTGCGCTCGCCGCGCCTGAAGATCGTTCGCACGAGCATGGCGCTCTCCGGATCGCGGGCTGTGCATGCTTGCCCGACAGTCCCGGCCCCGCACGCGATCCCGCATCGAGCTGAACAGGGAACGGCGCGCCGCCGTTTCGCGTGAGCCGAACGCATTGGCACGCGATGACGGCGGCGCGTCGCCCGCCAAAAGAGGCACGCGACGAAGCGTGACGAAACGCGCGCCGCGCAAACCGCGCCGGCTCGCCCGCGCTGGCGTTGCGTCGCCGTCCTCAAGCACGCACAACAAGGAGAGTCAGATGGTCGCGATGTTCGCGAAGCTCGGGAAGGTGATTTCGAGCGCCGGCAGTGAGCGGTTCGCATCCGACATGCATGCATTGCTGGTCGAATCGATTCCGCTCGCGATCACCCGGATGACGGAATGGACGCTCGACGAGCCGGCGGGCGAAGTCGTCCGCGTACAATCGCTCGGCGCGTTCGGCGTGCCGGGCGACGACGGGCGCGGCGGCGGGCCGGCCGCGCACGGCGAGCGGGAACCGGCAGCGCATCCGCTGTCGAACCGGATCGTGGCTGCCTGCGACCGGCAGCTCATTCACATCAATCCGCTGATGCGGCGCGGCAACGGTGGCAATGGCGGCGAAGTCGCGCCGCCGCGCGCGCCGGGCGGCGGATTTCAGTGCCATCTCGTGTCGGGCAAGGCGAATCGCCGCTACGTGATCTCGCTGCATCGAACGGCATCGCATCGCGACTTCTCGTTGCAGGAGATGTCGTTCCTGAAGAGTTTCGCCGATACGCTGCTGCCGCTCGTCGAGTGGCATGCGTCGACGCGCCGGCATGGCGAACTCGAATGCGCGGCGGCGCCCGGTGCGACGCCGGCGATGCCCGGCGTCGAGGCGCTGCGCCACGAGTTCGAATCGCGGCTCGCGCGCGCGGCGGTCGTGCTGTCGGCGCGCGAAAGCGAAGTGTGCCTCGGCCTGCTCGCGGGCAAGATGCTGCGCGAAATGGCCGGCGAGCTCGGTGTGAAGGAAAGCACGGTCGAGACGTACATCAAGCGCGCCGCGGTGAAGCTCGGCATCAGCGGCCGGCACGGGCTCACGAAATGGATGATCGACGATTACGTGCCGTGCGCGTCGGCGGCGTGATGCCGTCGCGCCAGGCGCGGACGTCGATACCCGACACACGACGAACGCCATCGGCCGACGGGCCGGAATGGCTGCCGCGCGTGCCCGCGCCGCCGCTTGTCGTCGAGGGCGATCACGGCGATGTCACGGGGTGCGGCAGTTCGGTCTGCGTCGCCGGCCGGATTGCCGGCGCGCGACGGCAGGGGCAGGCCGGCGGCCGCCATCCCGTGTCGTTTCGCGCGTCGCCTGCGTAGGCAGCACGCGCGTTCGGGCGGCGAGCGTTCAGGTTCCCATGCACGGCGCCGCGCAGTCGCGCCGCGCGCTTCTCGTGCCGTCCCGGCCGGCGTCCGTCACGGTCCCGGCCGTCTCGTCGAGCATCCAGCGCGTCAGGCCATGACGCCCGCCGAAGCCGAGCTTGACGGCTGCCCGCTTCAGATAGGTTTCGACGGTGCTTTCGCGCAGCGCGAAACGCACGGCGATGGCGGACACCGTGTCGCCGGCCAGCAGCGCCGTGCATGCCTCGATCTCGCGCGTGGACAATTTGACGCCAGCTTGCCGCAAACGGTCGGCGAACCGCCGCGCGACGCGCTCCCGGCCCGATTGCGTCGCCGGCGGCGCGGCGGTGGTCACACGGGCGACCGGCGCAGCCGAATCGAGCGCCGCGACATGGCTCTCGACGATCGGAAACAGCACGTGCGAGAACTCCTTGAGGAAGCTCCGCTCATGCGGCGAGAAATCGTCGAACGTATTCGTGCGATACAACGAAATCACGTAATAGTGGCCCCGCTTGCGGGTCACCAGGTGGAATTGCACGCGATGCGGCGGCACGGTCTCTGCCTGCGTGAGGAAGAAGCGGTCGAGCAGTGCGTGGGTGGGGGCGTGGCCGGCGAGCGGGTCGGAGACGTGCAAGCGGCTCGTGTCCGGGCGCGGCGGCATCTGCGGCCCGTGACAGGCAGCGGCCGGGCCGGCCTTCGTGAGCGCCGCGCCGACCGCGCCGAGATTGCGCACGCCGAGATCGCCGTCAGGCGCGGCGTCGGCCGCGAGCTCCGAAATGCGGATCTCGTCGACGGGGACCGCCGCGCAGATCAGGCTGTACATCATGCGGGGAAAGCGTCGGCTCCCGCTGGTCGAGATCGCTTCGCCGATGTGCGCGAACAATCTGCTGAACTCCATGAAAGGATTCCTGATGAGACGTTGAAGCTGCGCTTGCGCGCATGGTTGCCGACGTGATTTAAACACCCCGCTGCGAACGCGTCTGTAACGGATAGCCGGGACAGCCGATGAATCGCCGGCCGCCGAATCCGGCGCGGCGCGCGGCTCATCCTGCGACTTCGGCTTGCACGTCACACATGGCCGTATCGGAGAAGATGCGGCCGCTATCCAGGCGAATGACTCGATCCGCCAGCTTGAAATACTGATCGTCATGGGTGATGATCACGACGCATTTCCCGCGGGATTTCAGATCGGGAACCAGCACTTCATAGAAAAATCGCTTGAAAACCGGATCTTGATCGGCGGCCCATTCGTCCAGGATATAAATCGGACGATCTTCGATGTAGGCACACAGCAACGCCAGTCGCTTGCGTTGTCCTGTCGATAAAGCCTTAGTCGTCGAGTACGTCTTGCCGTTGATCTCGATCTTGCCCGCCAATTTCAGGGTTTCGAGGTATTGCCGGGCAAGTTCGATGCTGCCATTTTCCCCATCCGGCCCGATGATGCGGTTGAACAAATGGAAGTCGGTGAATACGGCGGAAAACAGGTTTCGGTACCGTTCCCTGGCATCGTCGTCGATGACTTTTCCATCGAGAGCAATATGGCCTTCGGTAGGCGCATAGAGGCCGCTGAGTACCTTGCCCAACGTGCTCTTGCCGCTGCCGTTTCCACCGATGACATAGACGAGCTCTCCGGCATGAATCGCCATGTTGATGGGGCCAAGCACGAAGTCGGCCGACGACTCGTTGTCACGGTAGTTCATCTTCACGTCTTTCAACTCGATGCGCCTCCATGGCTTCGCCGCTGACGATTCCCCGGTGCCCGCAGCGGACGGTTCCTTGGGTGAATCCTGCGTGTCGTCGAGCAGAAAGCCGAATTCCGCCAGCCGGGCGAGCGCGGTCTTGCCTTCGGCCACGATCGGCAGAATATTGATCAGCATGGTCAGCGGGCCCATCATGTACAGAACGGCCAGAATGCTCGCCGTGAGTACGGAAGGGTCCACGACGCCGAGCGAAGGTACGCCGAAAAGCAGGAATCCGAGCAGGACCGCTACCGTGATCTGACCGATGCTGTCGCCGCCCATGAACCAGAAGCGTTCTATGTAATTGAATCCTGCCACGCGCTTCGACGACAATTCGATCGCGGCGCGGGTGAACCAGCGCCGCCTGGCCCTGTTGAGCTTGAGCTCCTTGATGCCGAACACGAGGCCATGTGTATATTCATTGAACTGGACAAATTCATCGCGAACCCGCTCCGTGAAATTGACCGCCTTTCGATAGAAAAACAGATAAAGCACCAGGCCGACGATGGTCAGGATGATCGTCGAAGCGAAAACGATCCAGGAGAGATAGGCGAGATAGACGATGCTGCATATCAAGACGACGGATTGAACAATGATCGTCGGCAGGGTGAGCAGGGTCTGGCTCAGTTGCGGAATGTCCTGGGTCAGCATGGTCAGGACATGGGGCGCGCCGCGCCTGTCGATTTCATCCAGCGGGGTCGCCAGGATCCTCTTGCACAGGTTGACGCGCAATCTCGTCATGACTTTCATGCACGCATAGGAGGGCATCACGGCAGCGCTGCTCCTGCAGAGAACCGCGACGACATTTACCGCAACGAATAGCAGCAACAGCGTCTGTCGATCCTCCCCGTCATGCAGCACCCTGCTGATCAATCCGACGCCCACGATCGACGCGATGCCGCTGACGAGGCCCGTCAGGACCGTGCCCAGCGTCAACCAGGGATGACTGCGCCACATCAGGGTGGCGGCCGAATGCCACGGCGGCGATTTACTTTGAGCGGAATCCATGAGTTGCCAATATGACTCAGTTGATCAGGTGGCTGAGTTCGACATTGTTTGCCGCTGATCTCAACCTCGACGAGGTTTCGTGCTTGCCCAGGAACGTGATGCTTTCCACGATTTCCAGCGGCGAGTCGGAAAACAGGATGCAGCACTTCAGCAAGCGCTGCGCACGGTCCCAACCGAGGCTCGATGAATCGGCCACGCTGCGCAATGCAGCCTCGATCGACGCGACCGTCCAGATGTGGGTATGTGTCAGCCGCGACTCGATCAGGCGGAGAAACTGCAGGAGGGTGCGGGGATTCCTTTCTATGCTGTACATCAGAACGTAATCCACCCGCCGTTTCTTCGTGATCAACGGAAAAATCAGATCGATCACGTCGGCGGTCGATTCGCATTTCCCGTAAGCGAGCGAAATTGCCTCGCCGAGCTTGCAGTCCCGGTGGAGCGAATCGAGCGCGGACTTGACGAACGCCGCTTCGAGGTCGACGGTGGTGATTTTCATGATGTTCAATGGTCTGTCGAGAGAGGGATCGCAGCGAGCGCCGGCCGCAGCCATTACCAGCCGTCCGGAATCGGAAGGGAATAGGTCAGCGGCTTTTCCGGCATGACTTCGTCCATGATGTCGGAGTAACCGGACTCCTGTCCGACCAGATTGGGTTCGAAGCAGTAGCAATTGAACGTCTGCTGCAGGACGATGTTGTTGCGGTCGTTGATCGCCGGCGGGTTTTCGTTGATCGCAATGAATGCGTCGTAAAGCGAGTCCCTGACGACGTACGCATGCGCGGTGAGCGTCTCCACGGTCTTGACGATGTTCGGCGCGACGGGAATGGGGGGCGTGAAGTGATAGGCGCCCAGAAACAGCATGTGCCAGTCGTTCGGCACCTGCGCGATGAACTCGGGGAAGCGCGCGGCGAAGTCGGGGTCGAAGAACGCGTCGTCCTCGAAGATCAGGACTTCGCTCGCGCCGGCGGCCTTGGCCTGTTTCACGGCGGCGAGATGGCTCATCGTGCAGCCGTAGTCCTGCGGGCGCATATGGCGCAAGGATTCCGGTACGGTCACCTGCCGCGCGTCGACGGCGGACAGTCGTTCCACCGTGAGGATGTTCTGCTCCGCGAATTTCCGTTGCATGGCTTCCCAGCGGTCGGGACGCCGGTCCAGATTGATGCAGACCTTGCGGGCGAAGGTGTTGTCGATCGTCGGTGTCGAGTTCATGAGGGCTTTTTTTCCAGAAACGGATTGACGTGGGTAGCGAGCACGGCGGCGTGTGGATCGAGCAGCATGGTCAGGTGGTCGCCGGGTACGTCCGTCACCTCGACGGGCAGCGCCGAGAAGCGCGACCAGCCCCAGGTCGGGTCCAGGCGGAGCTGCGCGATCTCGGGCGACGGATCGTAGTCGCCGGGATCCCGCTCGGTGCTGCGGAACAAGGCGATCGGCACGGGAAGCGCGGTGGCTTGCGGCGCGTAGCGCGATTTGAAGTTGGCCTGATAGACCCGCAGATACGCCCGCACGCGGTCGGATCCGGCATCCGCGAACCAGTTGCCGCGGTCGCCGATTCGGTCGAGGATCAGGCCGGCCTGGCTGTCGGGGTCGAGCGCGACGAGGTCCGCTCGCGTCACCTCGAGGTCGGTCCCGAGGAAGGTGCCGATTTCATGAGCGATCGCGACCAGCCATTCGGTGTCGTCCCAGTTTTGCCAGTAGGTTGCGGCCGAGCTGTCGACGGGGGCCGAGGCGTCGAAGATCGCCAGCAGTTTGACGACTGCGCCCTTGGCGACGAGCTGCCGGCTCATTTCGAGCGCCACCTGCGCGCCGAACGAGTGGCCCGCCAGGTAGTACGGACCCGCGCCCACCAGCGGCCAGATGCGTTCGATATGACGGGCCGCGATGTCTTCCACGCGGGTGAGTGGCAGGCAGGAGCCGTCGAGGCCGAGCGCTTCGAGGCCGAGCACCGCGTGAGCCTCGCTCAGGTGGTTCGCGAGCGGGTGGAAGTAGACCACGTTCCCGCCGGCGCCCGGCAGCAGAAAGAGCGGCGCGGCGGGACCGCCGTCCCGGATCGTCACGAGTCCGCCGGCAGGGGCGGACGACGCTTTCCCGGCCAGTGCCGCCGCCAGTTTCTCGATCGTCGGATTCTCGAAGAGACAGGAAATGGGCAGCCGGCGATCGAACGCCTTTTCGACATTGGCCATCAGCTGGATCGCGATGATCGAGTGCCCGCCGAGGTCGAAATAATTGTCGCTGACCGTGATGTCGTCTCGTTTGAAGATCCGCTGCCAGATCGCCAGCAACGTACTTTCGTCCGCCGTCGGCGCGACGGCGCGTGCCGTCGTGGCCGCGCGGGCGGCGGGTTGGGCGGGTTCGACGGCAGTGGCGGCCACGTCG
>NZ_VWWG01000312.1:0-2783 GCF_011753085.1 Burkholderia sp. Tr-862 | reverse complement strand
GCTCGCGGCGCTCGCCGCCTCGTTCCGCGAAGCCGTGTCGAGCGCCGAGCACGATCTCGCGTCCGATCTCGCGCAACTCGCGCTCGATATCGCGCAGCAGGTCGTGCGCCAGCACGTGAAGCACGATCCCGCGGCGCTCGTCGCGGCCGTGCGCGACGTGCTCGCCGCCGAACCGGCGTTGTCCGGCGCGCCGCATCTCGCGGTGAATCCGGCCGACCTGCCCGTCGTCGAAGCCTATCTGCAGGACGATCTCGATACGCTCGGCTGGACCGTGCGCACCGACACGTCGATCGAGCGCGGCGGCTGCCGCGCGCACGCCGCGACGGGCGAGGTCGACGCGACGCTGCCCACCCGCTGGCAGCGCGTCGCCGCCGCGATCGGCAAGGTAAGCGCATGGTAACGCCCACGCCCGAATCGATCCTGTACGACGGAATGACGCCGCTCGAGCGCGAACTCGCGCTCGCGTCGTTCGGCCCCGACGGCGCGCATGACACCGCACACGGCGCCGATCCGCACGCGGCTCCCGCTTCGGACGATGCGCCGCGCGCACCGCACAATCCGCATCTCGCGCACTGGCGCACGCATCTGAACGGGCTCGCGACGCGCAGCCACCGCGCGCTGCCGCTGCGGCCGTGCGGACGCCTCACGCGCGCCGCGGGCCTCGTACTCGAGGCGATCGGGCTGCGCCTGTCGGTCGGCGCCGAATGCACGATCGAACTGCCGCCCGGCAGCACGCTGCCGCACGCGGAAGCGGAAGTCGTCGGGTTCTCCGGCGATCGCCTGTTCCTGATGCCGACCACCGACGTCGCGGGCGTGCTGCCCGGCGCGCGCGTGTGGCCGCGCGAAAGCGCCCCCGTCGCCGATCCGCTCGCGGGCGCCAAACGGCTGCCGGTCGGCTGGGAAATGCTCGGGCGTGTCGTCGATGCGTCGGGCCGCCCGCTCGACGGCCTCGGCCCGCTCGCGTCGAAGGTCGACGCAGCGCTGTCGGCGCCGTCGATCAACCCGCTCGATCGCGAGCCGATCCACAGCGTGCTCGACGTCGGCGTGCGCGCGATCAACGCGCTGCTCACCGTCGGCCGCGGGCAGCGGATGGGCCTGTTCGCGGGGTCCGGCGTCGGCAAGTCGGTGCTGCTCGGCACGATGGCGCGCTACACCAGCGCGGAAGTGATCGTGATCGGGCTGATCGGCGAACGCGGCCGCGAAGTGAAGGAATTCATCGAACAGATCCTCGGCGAGGACGGGCTCGCGCGCTCGGTCGTCGTTGCGGCGCCGGCCGACGTGTCGCCGCTGCTGCGGATGCAGGGCGCCGCCTACGCGACGTCGCTCGCCGAGTATTTCCGCGACCAGGGCAAGCACGTGCTGTTGCTGATGGATTCGCTGACGCGCTACGCGATGGCGCAGCGCGAGATCGCGCTCGCGATCGGCGAGCCGCCCGCGACCAAGGGCTATCCGCCGTCGGTGTTCGCGAAGCTGCCCGCGCTCGTCGAGCGCACCGGCAACGGGCCCGAAGGCGGCGGCTCGATCACCGCGTTCTACACGGTGCTGACCGAAGGCGACGACCAGCAGGACCCGATCGCCGACTCGGCGCGCGCGATCCTCGACGGCCATATCGTGCTGTCGCGCGCGCTCGCCGAGGCCGGCCACTATCCGGCGATCGACATCGAGGCGTCGATCAGCCGCGCGATGACCGCGCTGATCGACGAAACGCATCTCGACCGCGTGCGGCAGTTCAAGCAGATGCTGTCGCGCTACCAGCGCAATCGCGACCTGATCGCGGTCGGTGCCTATGCACCGGGCCGCGACGCGCAGCTCGACCGCGCGATCGCGCTCTATCCGCGCATCGAATCGTTCCTGCAGCAGGGCTTTCGCGAATGCGCGCCGTTCGCGTCGAGCCTCGCCGGGCTCGATGCGCTGTTCGACGTACACGGAGGCTGATCCCGATGGCACACGGCTTTCCCCTTCAATTGCTGCTCGACCGCGCGCAGGAAGATCTCGACACGGCCACGAAGCAGCTCGGCACCGCGCAGCGCGACCGCACCGCGGCCGCCGAACAGCTCGACGCGCTGCTGCGCTATCGCGACGAATACCACGCGCGCTTTTCGCAGTCCGCGCAGCATGGGATGCCGGCCGGCAACTGGCGCAATTTCCAGGCGTTCATCGATACGCTCGACGCGGCGATCGCGCAGCAGCGCAACGTGCTGGCCGCGGCCGAGCTCCGTATCGACGAGGCGCGCCCGAACTGGCAACAGAAGAAACGCACCGTCGGCTCATACGAAACCCTGCAGGCGCGCGGCGTCGCGCAGGAAACGCAGCGTGCCGCGAAGCGCGAACAGCGCGACGCCGACGAACACGCCGCGAAGATTCTGCGCATGCGGGCCGACGCGGCCCGCTCGGCGTAACCGCTCACCGCTTTCGAACGAGAGAATCGCCATGCCTCCCCTGCCCCTGCTCGGCGCGCTGCTCGACACCGCCGGCACCGCCATCAAGGCCGTCCGCGGCGCGGGTTCGTCCGCCGCCGCGACGTCCGCCGGCAACGATGCCGCAACCAGCCAGGCCGCCATGCCGTTCGCGCAGACGCTGAAGCAAAGCGTCGCCACACGGCACGACACGGCGAACGCCGGCAAGCCGGATGCCGCGACGCAACAGGCGTCGTCGACGTCAGCCGCCGGCGCGAAGCCCGCCGACCGCGTCGACGACAAGTCGACCGATGACGCGAACGCGACGCCCAACGCCGACGCCGCCGCGCTCGCCGCGGCCGCCGCCGTTCAGGCGCAACTGCAGGA
>NZ_VWWG01000311.1:0-3024 GCF_011753085.1 Burkholderia sp. Tr-862 | reverse complement strand
GCCGCCGAACCCGGTGCGGCGGCGGGCGCCGGCGTGTCGCCGGCATTGCCCGCGTCGCCCGCGCCAGCCTCGCCGCCGGGCGCGATCGTCGACGCCGCCGCGATCTTCTGGAACTGCTGCTGCGCCTGCGCGCCCAGTTCCTGCCGCAGCTGCGCGAGATTGCGCCCCATCGCGAGCTGGCGGCCGTGCTCGTCGATCACCTTGAAGTTCATGAACAGGTGCGCGGGCAGCGTCTCGAGCTTGAAGTCGGCCGTCTTCATCGCGATCTGCGTCTCGCCGCGCACGTCGGCGATCAGCGCCTCGACGAGGCCGCCCGCGCCGAAGCGCTCGCGCCCCATGCGCTCGACGAAGCCGGCCGCGTACTCGGGCAGCGGCACGCAGTGCCGGCGCAGCTTTTGCGGCAGCGACTTCAGCAGCAGCTGCACCTTCTCCTTCAGCATCCCCGGCACGAGCCATTCGCAGCGGCGCGCATCGACCTGGTTCAGCGCATACAGCGGCACCGCGAGCGTCACGCCGTCGCGCGGCGTGCCGGGCTCGAAGTGATACGTGAGCGCCATCTCGACGCCGGCCATCGTCGCGCGCTTCGGGAACAGCTCGGTCGTCACGCCGGCCGCCTCGTGGCGCATCAGGTCGTCGCGCGACAGGTACAGCAGCCGCTGCTTGTCCTCCGCCCGGCCGCCCTTGCTCACCTCGTCGCGATACCAGCGCTCGAACGCGGCGCCCGTGTGGATGCCCTCCGGAATCGCCTGATCGTAGTACGCGTAGATCAGTTCGTCGTCGACCAGCACGTCCTGCCGGCGCGACTTGTGCTCGAGCTGCTCGATGTCGGCGAGCAGCTTGCGGTTGTGCGCGAAGAACGGCAGCTTCGTGTCGAACTCGCCCTCGACCAGCGCGCCGCGGATGAACAGCTCGCGCGCGCGTGCCGGATCCTGCCGGCCGAACGCGACGCGCCGGCGGTGGTAGATCGGCAGCCCGTACAGCGTCGCGCGCTCGAACGCGCTGACCTGCGCGGGACGCTTTTCCCAGTGCGGCTCCGACAGCGACTTCTTCAGCAGGTGAGCGCCGACCTTCTCGACCCACTCCGGCTCGATCTTCGCGAGGCAGCGCGCGTACAGCCGGCTCGTCTCGACGAGTTCGGCCGCCATCACCCAGCGGCCGGCCTTCTTCGCGAGCGCAGAGCCCGGCCACAGGTAGAACTTGATCCCGCGCGCGCCGAGATAGTGCGGATCGTCGTCGGCCTTCATGCCGAGGTTGCCGAGCAGGCCCGTCAACAGGGCCAGATGGATCTGCTCGTAGGTCGCCTCGGCTTCGTTGAGCCGCCAGCCATGCTCGCGCACGACCGTCAGCAGTTGCGAATGGACGTCGCGCCATTCGCGCAGCCGCAGGTGCGACAGGAAGTTCTGCCGGCACGCGTCGATCAGCTGACGGTTCGATTTCTTGTGCGCGACGGCCTCTTCGAACCACGCCCAGATCTTCAGCCACTGCAGGAATTCGGAGCGCTCGTCGGCGAACCGGCGGTGCGCCTGGTCGGCCTGCTCCTGCGCTTCGATCGGACGATCGCGCGGGTCCTGCACGGACAGCGCGCTGGCGATGATCAGCACCTCGCGCAGCGACTGCTGGTCGCGCGCGGCGAGGATCATCCGGCCGACGCGCGGATCGAGCGGCAGCCGCGCGAGCTCGCGGCCGAGCGGCGTCAGCGCGTTGTCGTCGTCGACCGCGCCGAGTTCGTTGAGCAACTGGTAGCCGTCCGCGATCGCGCGACCGGGCGGCGGCTCGAGGAACGGGAACGATTCGATCTCGGTCAGGTGCAGCGACTTCATCCGCAGAATCACCGACGCGAGCGACGAGCGCAGGATTTCCGGATCGGTGAAGCGTGCGCGCGCCTGGTAGTCGCTTTCCTCGTACAAGCGGATGCAGACGCCATCGGCCACCCGGCCGCAGCGACCCGCGCGCTGATTCGCGGCGGCCTGCGAGATCGACTCGACCTGCAGCTGCTCGACCTTGTTCCGGTACGAATAGCGCTTCACGCGCGCGAGACCGGTGTCGACGACGTAGCGGATGCCCGGCACCGTCAGCGACGTTTCGGCCACGTTGGTCGCAAGCACGATGCGGCGTGCGTTCGACGCCTTGAACACCTTGTCCTGGTCGGCCGCCGAAAGTCGCGCGAACAGCGGCAGGATCTCGGTATGCGGCGGATGGTGCTTGCGCAGCGCCTCGGCCGCTTCGCGAATCTCGCGCTCGCCGGGCAGGAACACCAGCACGTCGCCGGGGCCTTCGCGGCACAGTTCGTCGACCGCGTCGACGATCGCGTCCATCAGGTCGCGTTCGGCCTCGCGCGCGGTCTTCACGCGGTCGCGGCCGCCCGTGCCCTCGGCGTTCTTGACGGCCGGGCGATCCTCGGCCACCGGGCGGTAGCGCATCTCGACCGGATACAGCCGCCCGCTCACCTCGATCACGGGCGCCGGGCGCTCGTCGCTGCCGAAATGGCGCGCGAAGCGGTCGGCGTCGATCGTCGCGGACGTGACGATCAGCTTCAGGTCCGGGCGCCTCGGCAGGATCTCCTTCAGGTAGCCGAGCAGGAAGTCGATGTTCAGGCTGCGCTCGTGCGCCTCGTCGATGATCAGCGTGTCGTACGCCTTCAGCAGCGGGTCGGTCTGCGTCTCGGCGAGCAGGATGCCGTCCGTCATCAGCTTCACGGACGCGCCCGGCGCGAGATTGTCGGTGAAGCGCACCTTGTAGCCGACCACCTCGCCGAACGGCGTGCCGAGTTCCTCGGCGATCCGCCGGCCGGTCGACGATGCGGCCAGGCGCCGCGGCTGCGTATGGCCGATCAGGCCCGTGCCGCCGGCGCCGAGGCCGCGGCCAAGATCGAGACAGATCTTCGGCAGCTGGGTGGTCTTGCCCGACCCCGTTTCGCCGCAGACGATGACAACCTGATGATTGGCGATCGCGCGCGCGATTTCGTCGCGCTTGCCCGATACGGGCAGGCTTTCGGGATACGTGATCGGCGGAACGGGATTCGGA
>NZ_VWWG01000310.1:0-2897 GCF_011753085.1 Burkholderia sp. Tr-862 | reverse complement strand
GTTCAGGCCGCGCGCGGCGTCGAGCGCGAGCTTGCCGTCGACGTCCACCGCGTACGGGCCATGCGACTGGAAGTTGCCGTTCGCGCGCACCGGGCCGCCGAGGAAGCGCCCCGAGAGATTGTGCAGCGACGCGCCGGCCTCGCTGAACCGCACGCTGCCGCGCAGCGCGGACAGCGGCGGCACGCCGTCGGTCGACAGCGTGTTGCCGCCGAACGCGAGGGCGCCTTCGACGTGCGTATGCGGATGCGGCACGTGCTGCGGAATCGTGATCTTCAGCGCGAGCGACGCAGGCCCCTGCGCGTCGATCCGCTGGCCGATGTGCCCGCTCATCGTGCCAAGCGAGCTGTTGTCCGCGTAATCGATCAGGTCCGCGAGCGGGCCTTGCGCATGGCCGTCGATGATGAGCGGCGACTTCGACGGGTTGCCGAGATCGTCGATCCGGCCGGCCACCTTGGTCAGTGCGACGCGCTTGTAGCGCGCGCGGGCGATGTCGAAGCGCAGCTTGTTCTGCGCGAGCTCGAACACGCCGTCGATCCCGTCGAGTGCCGGCCAGACGCTCGGCGTGCCGTTCGCGAGCTTGCGCGGCGGGTACGGCGTCGGCTCGAAGCGCCCGCCGGTGAACGGCGCGACGATATGGAACACGCCGGCATCCGGCTCGTGTTCGAACGGGAATTTCTCGAGCGGGCCGCGCGCGACGATCGACGCGCCCTTGGTCACCTGGCCGTCCTGCAGCGCATGGCCGAGATAGTCGCGCAGGTGTTCGGACATCCCGGTCGGCAGGTAGCGCGGAATGCGCGCCACCGACGCGCGCGCGAAATCCGCGCGCAGGTCGAGCGAGCCGCGGCCGTGGCCGGGGTTCATGTACGAGCCCGACACCGCGATCTCGGCATCGGGATTCGAGACGAACAGGTCGGGCAACGTCACGTCGACGCGCGCGTGCTTGTCGCCCGGCGCGGGCGTGATCACCCATTTCGCGTTGCCGCGCAGCCGGTCGAAGGTCAGGCGCGGCTGGTCGAATTCGCCGGGCACCGTGACCGCGGCGTTGACCGTGTCGAAGTGCGCGCTGCCGCCGGTTTCCTTTGCATCGATGCGGCCCCACAAATTCTCGACGCCCGGCCAGCCGGCGCGCGGGTGACCGCGCGGGGACAAGCCCGGCGGCGGCTCCTGCGCGGCGACGCTGATGCCCTGCAGATCGCCGAGGAAGCGGTAGCGCACGATCGGCGCGGCGCCCATGCGCCGCTCTTCGTCGGCGAGGTCGGGCCGCGCCGGCTTCGCGCGTTCGACCTCGATGTGGTAGTTCGACACCATTCCGCGCGGGTCGAGCTTGATCAGCTCGTTGCGCAGGCGTGCCGGCAGCGGCAGCCCGCGGATGAACTCGCTGAGGATGCCGAGATCGACGCGGTCGCCGACGACGCTCAGCAGTTGGCCCTGGTCGGCGGCCGGTACGCGGTAGCGGGCGGTCAGGGTCGACAGCGCGAGCGAGCGGGCGAGCGGCGTGCCGTCCGGCAGCGGCGGCTGGCCGAGCTCCGCGTTGAAGCGCGTCAGGTGCAGCGTGTAGTCGCGGCCGGCGTTCAGCGCCATGTCCCAGCCGAACCCGACCGTCGGCACGTCGAGGCGCGGCTGGGTCGGCCGCACGCGCAGCACGACGTCGGCGCCTTGCAGGTCGCCGCCCGCGGAGCGCAGGTGGCCGTCCTGGAAGGTCGCCCAGATCGCGTTGTCGATCCGGCCCGCATGGATCGTGAGCGGGATGTCGAGATAGCGGCCGAGGGTCTGCAGGTCGACCGGGCCGGTCGACAGGTACGCGTCGCCGGTCCAGTTCGTCGGCTTGCCGATCGGCGCGAGCGGCTTGTGCCGGAAGCGCGCGCGGAAATCGAGCGGGCCGAGCAGCAGGGTGCCGTTCGCGGGCGCCTGCAGCGCGGCCTTGTGCACGCGGCCGTGGTTGAGCACCGCGAGGCGGATGCCCGACAGCGCGAGTTCCGGTGCGTCGTGCTGCGCGTCGCGCCAGCGCAGCGTGCCGTTGCGCAGCACGATCGCTTCCTGCTTCAGCAGCCACGTGCCGAACGTGTCGTTGCCGCCGTGGGTGGTCGCGACGCCGACGCCCGCGACGCTTAGCGAGCCGTCGGCCGCGCGCGCGACGACGAGGTCGGGGTGGTCGACGATCAGGCTCGACAGCGCGGGCGACAGCCGCAGCAGCGACATCCACGACAGCGCGGCCGTCGCATGCGGGACCGACAGCGCGATCCGGCCGTCACGACCGCGAATCGTGATATTGGCGACTTCGACGCCCGGCTGCATGCCGGACCAGTGGGGAGACAGTTTGCCGATCGAAAGCTGCGCGTGGAGCTTGTCGGACACCGCGCGCTCGATGCGCGGGCGGAATTCGTCGATGCGCGGCAGCAGCACGTAGCGCAGCCCGAGGAACGCGGCGGACGTGATGAAGTAGGTGCCGATCCCGACTGCCAGCGTCACCCTGAACACGCGACGCAGGACCGGATGATCGTGCTTCGGAGGTCCCGCTTCGGGCGCAGCTACGGCGGATTCCTGACGGTCGGACATGCGGCGGAAGGGCGACGATATGGTAGTTTTGCAGACTGACGTTGAAATGTATCACAGGGGTTCGTGCCGGCGGCCGTTGGGGCAGCACGGCACGGGCTTTCCGGCGCGCGGTTTTCGCGGCGGCGCACCTGCGCCGCGACACCGCGCCGAGTCCAAGGAGCCTGTCGGCAGCGGGGCGCGCATGCGTCGTCCCGCGGCGGCGGGCCTTACCGCCAGGCCCGCTTTTCGATGACCGACGCTTCCGCCCTGATCAGCCCGTCTTACTCCCGCTACCTCGCCCGCGCGGCCGCCGCGCGTCCCGCGCTGTCCGACCGGATCGCCGTGTGGGCGGCCGCGCCGCA
>NZ_VWWG01000309.1:0-3011 GCF_011753085.1 Burkholderia sp. Tr-862 | reverse complement strand
CGGCGGCGAGCGCGTGGATCTCGCGCCGGGCGACGCGATCGTGCTCGCCGTGCCGCCCGAGGTCGCGCAACCGCTCGTCCCGGATCTCACCGCGCCCGACACGTTCAGCGCGGTCGTGACCGCGTACTTCGCGGTCGACGCACCGGCCGGCGGCCCGCCGCAGACGACCGTCGTCAACGGCGTCGTCGACGCGGTGCGCGCCGGCGGCGGCATGCTGGCGGCGACGATCCGTGACGCGGGCCGCTGGCTCGACATGCCGCGCGACGCGCTCGCGCGGCGCATCTGGGAAGACGTCGCGCGCGTGAGCGGCGCGAACCCGGAAACGATTCCCGCGTGGCAGCTCGTCGTCGAGCCCCGCGCAGGCTTTGCGGCGGTGCCGTCGCAGGAAATGAAACGTCCGGCCGCGCGTACGCGCTGGACCAATCTCGTGCTGGCGGGCGACTGGATTGCCACCGGCTTGCCCGCCACGATCGAGGGCGCGATCCGTTCCGGCCAACTGGCCGCGGACGTGCTCCAGACACAGTAAGTAACAGAGGGACCGATGAACGATCTCACCGAAATGGCTACCCTGTCCGCCGGCACCGTGCCGGCCGGGCTCGATGCCGCCGTCGCCAGCGCGACCGACGCGCTGCTGGCCGCGCAGAACGCGGACGGACACTGGGTCTACGAACTCGAGGCCGACTCGACGATTCCCGCCGAATACGTGCTGCTCGTCCACTATCTCGGCGAGACGCCGAACCTCGAGCTCGAACAGAAGATCGGCCGCTATCTGCGCCGCGTCCAGCAGGCCGACGGCGGCTGGCCGCTGTTCACCGACGGCGCGCCGAACATCAGCGCGAGCGTGAAGGCGTATTTCGCGCTGAAGGTGATCGGCGACGACGAGAACGCCGAGCACATGCAGCGCGCGCGCCGTGCGATCCACGCGATGGGCGGCGCGGAGATGTCGAACGTATTCACGCGGATCCAGCTCGCGCTGTACGGTGCGATTCCGTGGCGCGCGGTGCCGATGATGCCGGTCGAGATCATGCTGCTGCCGCAGTGGTTCCCGTTCCACCTGTCGAAGGTGTCGTACTGGGCGCGTACCGTGATCGTGCCGCTGCTGGTGCTGAACGCGAAGCGTCCGATCGCGAAGAACCCGCGTGGCGTGCGCATCGACGAACTGTTCGTCGACCCGCCCGTCAACGCCGGGCTGCTGCCGCGCCAGGGCCACCAGAGCCCCGGCTGGTTCGCGTTCTTCCGCGTGGTCGACCATGCGCTGCGCGCGGCCGACGGCCTGTTCCCGAGCTACACGCGCGAACGCGCGATCCGTCAGGCCGTGTCGTTCGTCGACGAGCGCCTGAACGGCGAGGACGGCCTTGGCGCGATCTATCCGGCGATGGCCAACGCGGTGATGATGTACGACGTGCTCGGCTATGCGGAAGATCATCCGAACCGCGCGATCGCGCGCAAGTCGATCGAGAAGCTGCTCGTCGTGCAGGAGGACGAAGCGTATTGCCAGCCGTGCCTGTCGCCGGTGTGGGACACGTCGCTCGCCGCGCATGCGCTGCTCGAGACCGGCGAGGCGCGCGCCGAGGAGGCCGTGATCCGCGGCCTCGAATGGCTGCGCCCGCTGCAGATCCTCGACGTGCGCGGCGACTGGATCTCGCGCCGCCCGCACGTGCGACCCGGCGGCTGGGCGTTCCAGTATGCGAACCCGCACTACCCGGACGTCGACGATACGGCGGTGGTCGCGGTGGCGATGGATCGCGTGCAGAAACTCAAGCACAACGACGCGTTTCGCGATTCGATCGCGCGCGCGCGCGAGTGGGTCGTCGGGATGCAGAGCAGCGACGGCGGCTGGGGCGCGTTCGAACCGGAAAACACGCAGTACTACCTGAACAACATCCCGTTCTCGGATCACGGCGCGTTGCTCGATCCGCCGACGGCCGACGTGTCGGGCCGCTGCCTGTCGATGCTGGCGCAGCTCGGCGAGACGCCGCTGAACAGCGAGCCGGCGCGCCGCGCGCTCGACTACATGCTGAAGGAGCAGGAGCCGGACGGCAGCTGGTACGGCCGCTGGGGGATGAACTACGTGTACGGCACGTGGACGGCCCTGTGCGCGTTGAACGCCGCGGGCCTGACGCCGGACGATCCGCGCATGAAGCGCGGCGCGCAGTGGCTGCTGTCGATCCAGAACAAGGACGGCGGCTGGGGCGAGGATGGCGACAGCTACAAGCTGAACTATCGTGGCTTCGAGCAGGCGCCGAGCACCGCGTCGCAAACGGCCTGGGCGCTGCTCGGCCTGATGGCGGCCGGCGAGGTGAACAACCCGGCCGTCGCGCGCGGCGTCGAGTACCTGATCGCCGAGCAGAAGGAACACGGGCTGTGGGACGAGACGCGCTTCACGGCGACGGGCTTCCCGCGCGTGTTCTACCTGCGCTACCACGGCTATCGCAAGTTCTTCCCGCTGTGGGCGCTCGCGCGCTATCGCAACCTGAAGCGCGACAACGCCACGCGCGTGACGTTCGGGCTGTAACGCGTGGCGCCGACGCAGCACAACGGCACGTTGCCCGTAATCGCCGTCACGGGGATGGCGTTCGAGGCACGCATCGCGCGCGGTCACGGCGTCGAGGCCGTGTTCGCCGCGCGCGCCGACCGGCTCGAGCGCGCACTGGCCGAGGCGACCGCGCGTGGTTGCGCGGGCATCGTGAGCTTCGGCACGGCCGGCGGGCTCGCGCCCGACCTCGCGCCCGGCGCGCTCGTGATCGCGGACGCGATCGACGGGCCGTTCGGCCGTGTGCACACCGATCCGACCTGGAGCGCGCGGCTCGTCGCCGCGCTGCACGACACGCCGGTGTGGGCGCGCGTCACGCGCGGCACGATGGCGGCGGTCAGCGCGCCGGTGGTCAGCGAGCAGGAAAAGACTTCGCTGCATCGCGCGAAGGGCGCGCTCGCCGTCGACATGGAGTCGCATATCGCCGCGGCCTTCGCGGCGTCGCGCGGCGTGCCGTTTGCGGTGTGCCGCGCCGTCA
>NZ_VWWG01000308.1:0-2881 GCF_011753085.1 Burkholderia sp. Tr-862 | reverse complement strand
ATCCCGCATTGGCCGGCTGGCGGCGCATGCCCGCGGATGCCGCGCTGCGTTTCGGCGCGCGGCCGTCGCTCGACGCGGCGCGCTGCAGCGTCGGCGCGCAGTTCGTGCTCGGCCGGCTCGACGCGACGCAACTGGAACGGCTCGCGGCACTCGCCGACGCCGAAGGCGACGCCACGCTGTCGATGACGCCGTGGCAAGGCGTGTTCGTGCATGGCGTGCGGCGCGAACGCGCGCCGGCCGTGCTCGATGCGCTCGCGTCGCTCGGTCTCGTGTGCACGACGTCCGACCCACTGGCGGCGCTGGTTGCCTGCACCGGCAGCGCGGGCTGCGCGAAGGCGCGCGCCGATACGAAACATGATGCGCTCGCGCTGGCCGCGCGCGTCGGCCATCCGGTCGACGTGCACCTGACCGGCTGCGAGCGCCACTGCGCGCTGCCGCACCCCGCGACGTACACGCTCGTCGCGGTTGCGCCCGCACGCTACGACCTTTACCGGCGCGACGCCGCCGCGGGCCTCGGCGCCCCGCTCGCGCGCCATCTGACGATTGACCAGGCCGCGGCCCGATTGACGGGCGTGCGGCACAGCCAGGACACCACCGATGCTTGACTACATTCGCGACGGGCAGGAAATCTACCGCCAGTCGTTCGCGACGATCCGCGCCGAGGCCGACCTGTCGCAGGTTCCGCCCGATCTCGAGAAACTCGCGGTGCGCGTGATCCACGCGTGCGGGATGGTCGATGTCGTCTACGACCTGCGCTTCTCGGCCGGCGCCGGCACGGCGGGCCGCACGGCGCTCGCGGCCGGTGCGCCGATCCTGTGCGACGCGCGGATGGTCGCCGAAGGCATCACGCGCGCACGGCTGCCGGCCGGCAATCGCGTGATCTGCACGCTCGGCGAACCGGAGGTGCCCGACCTCGCGCGGCATCTCGGCAACACACGTTCGGCCGCGGCGCTCGAACTGTGGCGCCCGCATCTGGACGGCAGCGTCGTCGTGATCGGCAACGCGCCGACCGCGCTGTTCCACCTGCTCGACATGATCGACGCCGGCGCACCGCGCCCCGCGCTGATCCTCGGCTTTCCGGTCGGCTTCATCGGCGCGGCCGAATCGAAGGCGATGCTCGACGCCGAGAGCCGCGGCGTGCCCTACGTCACGCTGCTCGGCCGGCGCGGCGGCAGCGCGATGGCGGCCGCCGCCGTCAACGCACTCGCGACGGAGGCCGAATGACGGCCCCGCGTGGACGCCTGTTCGGGGTCGGCGTCGGCCCCGGCGATCCTGAACTGATGACGATCAAGGCGCTGCGTGTGCTGCAGGCCGCGCCGGTGGTCGCGTATTTCGTCGCGAAGGGCAAGAAAGGCAATGCGTACGGGATCGTCGAAGCGCATCTGCTCGACGCGCAGACGCAACTGCCGCTCGTCTATCCGGTGACGACCGAGGCGCTGCCGCCGCCGCTCTGCTACGAGACGGTGATCGCCGACTTCTACGACACGGCCGCCGAGATCGTCGCGGCGCATCTCGACGCCGGGCGCGACGTCGCGGTGATCTGCGAAGGCGATCCGTTCTTCTACGGCTCGTACATGTACCTGCACGATCGCCTCGCGACGCGCTACGACACCGAAGTGATCCCGGGCGTGTGCGCGATGCTCGGCGGCACGGCCGTGCTCGGCCAGCCGCTCGTCTATCGCAACCAGAGCCTGTCGGTGCTGTCCGGCGTGCTGCCGGAGGACGAATTGCGCGTGCGGCTCGCGCAGGCCGACGCGGCCGTCGTGATGAAGCTCGGCCGCAACTTCGACAAGGTGCGGCGCGTGCTCGACGAACTCGGGCTCGCGAAGCGCGCGCTGTACGTCGAGCGCGCGACGATGGCGGCCCAGCGCATCGTGCCGCTCGACGAAGTCGATCCGATGGCGTCGCCGTATTTCTCGCTGCTCGTCGTGCCGGGGGAAAAATGGCAAGGATGACGACTCCGCCCGCGATCGTGATTCTCGGCGCAGGCGCGCTCGACACCGCGCGGCGCATCCAGGCGCGTTATCCGGGGTCTCGCGTGCATGGGCTCGCGTCGCGCGTCGAGGCCGACGTGCCGTTCGACGAACTCGGCGCGCACCTGCGCGAGCTGTACGCGCGCGGCCTGCCGATCGTCGCGCTGTGCGCGGCCGGCATCGTGATTCGTTGCGTCGCGCCCGCGCTCGCCGACAAGGGTGTCGAGCCGCCGGTGCTCGCGGTCGCGGAAGACGGCTCGGCCGTCGTGCCGCTGCTCGGCGGACTGACGGGCGTGAACCTGATCGCGCGCGAAATCGCGGAATGCCTCGGCGTCGCGCCGGCGATCACGACGAGCGGCGAACTGCGCTTCGGCGCGTGCGTGCTCAACCCGCCCGACGGCTATGCGCTCGCCGATCTCCAGCAGGGCAAGCGCTTCGTGTCCGACCTGCTCGCGGGCGCGGCCACGCGCATCGACGGCGCGGCGCCGTGGCTCGACGACGTCGCGCTGCCGCGCGACGACGCGGCGGCGCATGCGATCCGCGTGACGCCCGATGCGTGGCGCGGCGCGCGCGACGAACTCGTGATCCATCCGCGCAGCGTGGTGGTCGGCATCGACGCGCGCGGCGTGCAGGCCGACGCCTCGCCATCGCTCGCCGAACGCATCGAGGCGTTGCTCGATGCACACGGCCTCGCACGGCTGGCGCTCGCCGCGCTCGTCGCGCCGGCAACGTTGCTCGGCGATGCGCGGGTCGAAGCGGCGGCGCACACGCTGGGCGTGCCGCTGCGCTTCGGCGATGTCGAAGGCAAAGGCGAAGGCGACACCGACACCGATGCCGATGCCGATGCCGATGCCGATGCCGATGCCGATGCCGCCGCACTGCTCGGCCGCACGTTGCGCGTCGCGCAA
>NZ_VWWG01000307.1:0-3208 GCF_011753085.1 Burkholderia sp. Tr-862 | reverse complement strand
CGGCGGCCGCGTGCCGCGCGCCACGTGGCACGCCCATGCGCCGCTGTGGCTGATGTGCGCGCCCGCGTTCGCGCTGTTCGCCGCGCTCGTGCTCGTGCCGCTCGCGATGACCTTCACGCTCACGTTCTACCGCTTCGACCCGGCCACCGGCCCGATCGCCGCGTTCCAGTTCGGCAACTACGCGGAAGTACTCGCCTCGTCGTACTTCCACACGATCTTCGCGCGCACCTTCGGCATCGCCGCGCTGACCACCGCGATCTGCGTCGCGATCGGCACGCCGGAAGCGTACGTGCTGTCGAAAATGCGCGATCCGTGGCGCTCGCTGTTCCTGCTCGTGATCCTCGCGCCGCTGCTCGTGTCGGTCGTCGTGCGCGCGTTCGGCTGGAGCATGCTGCTGAACACGAGCGGGCTCGTGAACCAGGCGCTCGGGCTCGCGGGCCTCGGGCCGTACAAGCTCGAATACACGACGTTCGCGATCGTGATCGCACTCGTTCACGTGATGTTGCCGTTCATGGTGATTCCCGTGTGGACCGCGCTGCAGCGGCTCGATCCGCAGACCGAACATGCAGCGCTGTCGCTCGGCGCCTCGCCGTTCACGACGCTGCGCCGCATCGTGGTGCCGCAGCTGATGCCGGGCGTGCTGTCGGGCAGCCTGATGGTGTTCGGGCTGTCGGCGAGCGCCTTCGCGATTCCGGGCCTGCTCGGCGGACGTCGCTTGAAGGTCGCGGCGACCGCCGTCTACGACGAATTCCTCGGCTCGCTGAACTGGCCGCTCGGCGCGACGATCGCGGTGCTGCTGCTGGTCGCGAATCTCGTCGTGATGCTCACCTACTACCGCGTGCTCGAACGCCGCTATGCGCGCAGCCTCGGAGGCGCTTCCCGATGAGCAAGAACGGCCCCTTCGCCCTTGCGTTCCATACGCTCGTGATCCTGTTCGTGCTCGCGCCGCTCGCGATCGTCGTGCTCGTCGCGTTCACGCCCGACGAAACGCTGACGCTGCCGACGCACGGGCTGTCGCTGCGCTGGTTCCGCGCGATCCTCGACTATCCCGACTTCGTCACCGCGTTCGCCAATAGCGTGAAGCTCGCGTTCGCGTCGGCGACGCTGTCGCTCGCGATCGCATTGCCCGCCGGGCTCGCGATCGGCCGCGCGACGTTTCCGGGCCGCGCGTTCCTGAACGGGCTGCTGCTGTCGCCGCTCGTGATTCCCGGTCTCGTGCTCGGCATCGCGCTGCTGCGCTTCTTCGCGCTGATCGGCGCGACCGGCTCGTTCGCGTGGCTGGTGCTCGCGCACATGATCGTCATCACACCGTTCGTGATGCGGCTCGTGCTCGCGTCCGTCGCGGGCCTCGACCGCAGCATCGAGCAGGCCGCATGCTCGCTCGGCGCCGATCCGTGGACGACGTTCCGCCGCATCACGCTGCCGACGATCGTGCCCGGCATCACCGGCGGCTGGCTGCTCGCGTTCATCAACAGCTTCGACGAGCTGACGATGTCGATCTTCGTCACGTCGCCGCAGACGGTCACGCTGCCGGTGCGCATGTACATGTACGCGACCGAATCGATCGATCCGATGATGGCGTCGGTATCGACGCTCGTCATCCTCATCACCGCCGGCGCGATGCTGCTGCTCGATCGCGTATACGGCCTGAACCGCATCCTGATCGGCCAACACTGACGATGACTTCCGTTTCCCGTTCCACCGACATCGCCGACGACGGCCCGCAATTCGTGCGCGTCGCCGAACGCGAGCGCGCCGCCATCGCGTTCACGCTCGACGGCCGCCCCGCGCAGGCGCTTGCCGGCGACACCGTGCTCACCGCGATCCTCGTCGCGCAGCGCCGCGTGCGCGTGAGCGAATTCAGCGGCACGCCGCGTGCGGGCTTCTGCCTGATCGGCGCGTGCCAGGATTGCTGGGTGCGCACCGAGGCCGGCGCGCGCGTGCGCGCATGCTCGACGCCGATCGCCGCAGGCATGCGGATCCTCACCGGTGCGCAGCACGCCCTCAACGGAGACGCATCTTGAGCGACGCACTGCGACCGGTGATCGTCGGCGCGGGGCCGGCCGGCGTGCGCGCGGCCGAGGCGCTGGTCGACGCGGGGCTGCGCCCCGTCGTGATCGACGAGAACGCGCGCTGGGGCGGTCAGATCTACCGGCAGCCGCCGGTCGACGGCGCGTTCGCCCGCGGCAAGCGCGCGCTGTACGGCTTCGAGGCCGCGAAGGCGGACGCCGTGCATCGGACGATGGCCGCGCTGCTGCCGCATGTCGACTACCGGCCGAACACGCTCGCCTGGGCGTGCGGCGCGGGCCGCGTCGACACGCTGCAGGATGGCCGCGAAACGACCGTGCCGTTCTCGCACCTGATCATCGCGAGCGGCGCGACCGATCGCATGCTGCCGGTGCCGGGCTGGACGCTTGCCGGCGTCTACACGCTCGGCGGCGCGCAGGTCGCACTGAAGTCGCAGGGCTGCGCGATCGGCAGCCGCATCGTGTTCGCGGGCACGGGGCCGTTGCTGTATCTCGTCGCCTACCAGTACGCGAAGGCCGGCGCGCAGGTCGCGGCGGTGCTCGACACGAGCCCGCTGCGCCGGCAGGCGGCCGCGACGCCGGCGCTGCTGCGTATGCCTGCGACCTTCGCGAAGGGGCTTTATTACATCGGCTGGCTGCGCGCGCACGGCGTCGCGATCGAAACGGGCGTCATGCTCGAACGCGTACTCGGCGAGCGGCACGTCACCGGCCTCGCGTGGCGCGCGGCCGGTACCGATGCACCGCTGCGCCGGCTCGACTGCGATGCGCTCGGCCTCGGCTTCGGGCTGCGTTCGGAAACACAGCTTGCCGATCTCGCCGGCTGCCGGTTCCGTTTCGATCCGCTCAACCACGCATGGCTGCCGGAGCGCGACGCGGCCGGCCGCACGTCGGTGCGCGGTATCTACGTCGCGGGCGACGGCGCCGGCATCGCGGGGGCCGACGCGGCCGAGGCGTCCGGGCGACGCGCGGCGCTCGCGCTGCTCGACGACGCGGGCATCGTGACCTCATCGTCATCGCCATCGCCTGCCGGCAAACCCGATGCGGCGACGCTGGACCGCACGCTCGCCCGGTTCGGCGCATTCCGCGCGGGCCTCGAGGCGGCGTTCGCGCCGCCGCCCGAGCTCGCCGCACGCTGCCCGGACGACACGATCGTGTGCCGCTGCGAGGAGATCGACGCGGGA
>NZ_VWWG01000306.1:0-3303 GCF_011753085.1 Burkholderia sp. Tr-862 | reverse complement strand
CGCGCTCGCGCGGATCGCCGTCGCGCTGCAGTTGTCGAAGGCCGAACGCGCGTACCTGTTCGAGCTGGCCGCGCAGCGCGATCCGGCCGAGCCCGACGTCGCGGCCGGCGACCTGCCGCCGACGCTCGCGGCGACCGTCGCCGCGATCGCCACGCCTGCCTACGTGCTCGACCGGCAATGGAACGCCCTCGCCTGGAACGCGCCGGCCGCCGCGCTGTTTACGGGCTGGCTCGACGGCGAGCACGACCGCAACCTGCTGCGCTTCACCTTCATGGCGCCGGCCGCGCGCACGCTGATCGTCGACTGGGAAACCCGCGCGCGGCGGCTTGCGGCCGAATTCCGCGCCGACTCGATCCGCCACCTCGCCGATGCGCCGACGCGCGCGCTGATCGACGCGCTGATGGCCGGCAGCGACGCGTTCGCGCAGTACTGGGCGTCGCAGGACGTGTTCGAGCGCGAAGGCGGCCTGCGCGAGTTCGACCATCCGGCCGACGGCCGGCTCGTGTACCAGCAGATCACGCTGAAGCCCGCGCACCGCGAGGATCTGAAGCTCGTCGTGCTGGTGCGCGACTAGGGCCGGCTCCCGCTGACGACGGGAACTTGCGCGACGGACGAGCCGCGCCGGCAAAGGCCGGCGGCCGAGCCCGCGAATGTTAGAATCGCAGGATTCCCTCGGCGGCGCACGCCGCCCAACTCCCCTTCGAAGAATCGCCATGACGTCCCAACTGCACAAAAAGGGCGAGGCCTGGTCGGCCCGCTTCTCGGAACCGATGTCGGAGCTGGTCAAGCGCTACACGTCGTCGGTGTTTTTCGACAAGCGCCTCGCGCTCGTCGACATCGCCGGCTCGCTCGCGCACGCGAGCATGCTCGCGGCGCAGAAGATCATCAGCGCCGACGACCTCGCCGCGATCGAACGCGGGATGACGCAGATCAAGGGCGAGATCGAGCGCGGCGAATTCGAATGGCAGCTGGATCTCGAGGACGTCCACCTGAACATCGAGGCGCGCCTGACCGCGCTGATCGGCGACGCCGGCAAGCGCCTGCACACGGGCCGCTCGCGCAACGACCAGGTCGCGACCGACATCCGTCTGTGGCTGCGCGGCGAGATCGACCGCATCGGCGGCCTCCTGAACGACCTGCGCGGCGCGCTGATCGACCTCGCGGAGAAGAACGCCGACACGATCATGCCGGGCTTCACGCACCTGCAGGTCGCGCAGCCGGTCACGTTCGGCCATCACCTGCTCGCGTACGTCGAGATGTTCACGCGTGACGCGCAACGCATGCGCGACTGCCGCACCCGCGTGAACCGCCTGCCGCTCGGCGCGGCCGCGCTCGCGGGCACCAGCTACCCGATCGACCGTCACGCCGTCGCGAAGACGCTCGGCTTCGACGGCATCTGCGCGAACTCGCTCGACGCGGTGTCGGATCGCGACTTCGCGATCGAATTCACGGCGGCATCCGCGCTCGTGATGACGCACGTGTCGCGTTTCTCCGAAGAACTCGTGCTGTGGATGAGCCCGCGCGTCGGCTTCATCGACATCGCCGATCGCTTCTGCACCGGCAGCTCGATCATGCCGCAGAAGAAGAACCCGGACGTGCCCGAGCTCGCGCGCGGCAAGACGGGCCGCGTGAACGGCCACCTGATGGCGCTCCTCACGCTGATGAAGGGCCAGCCGCTCGCGTACAACAAGGACAACCAGGAAGACAAGGAACCGCTGTTCGACACGGTCGACACCGTCGCCGACACGCTGCGGATCTTCGCCGAGATGGTCGCGGGCATCACCGTGAAGCCGGACGCGATGCGCGCGGCCGCGCTGCAGGGCTTCTCGACCGCCACCGACCTCGCCGACTACCTCGTGAAGCGCGGGCTGCCGTTCCGCGACGCGCACGAAGCCGTCGCGCACGCGGTGCGGATCTGCGACGACCGCGGGATCGACCTCGCCGACCTGACGCTCGACGAAATGAAGCAGGAACTGCCGAACGTCGCGCACCTGATCGGCGACGACGTGTTCGGCTACCTGACGCTCGAAGGTTCGGTCGCAAGCCGCAACCACGCGGGCGGCACCGCACCCGATCAGGTGCGTGCGGCGGTCAAGGCTGCCCGCGCCGCGCTCGGCACGTAAGCCCGTCGTCCCGGACGGACGCCTCCGGCGTCCGTTTTTCATTCGGGCGGCCGCCGCGCCGCCCATTGCCTGCCCCGCTTCCCGGATACCGCCGATGACCTTCTCCGCCGCGCTCTTCGACATGGACGGCCTGCTCGTCGATTCCGAGCGGACCATCATGAACACGTGGATCGACGTGTCGAACGCACACGGCGTCACGTTGACCGAGATCGACTACCTGCAGATCGTCGGGCGCTCGTTCGCCGAAGGCCAGGTGATTCTCGCGCGGCTGATCGGCGACACCGACACGTTCGACGCCGTGCGCCTCCTCGTGCGCGAACAACTCGCCGCACCCGAACCCCATCCGAAGTTTCCGCTGAAAGCGGGCGCGCTTGCGCTGCTCGAGGCGCTCGCGCAGGCCGGCATTCCGTGCGCGGTCGCGTCATCGTCCGCGCGCGACGTGATCCGTGCACGGCTCGACGCGGTCGGCGTGCTGCCCTTCTTCCACGCGATCGCGGGCGGCGATGAAGTCGCGCGCGGCAAGCCCGATCCGGCCGTGTACCGGCTCGCGGCCGAGCGCCTCGGCGTGCCGGCGCACGCGTGCGTCGCGTTCGAGGACAGCGACTTCGGCGCGCAGTCGGCCGCCGGCGCCGGCGCATCGGTCGTCACCGTGCCCGACCTGAAGGCGCCGACGCCCGAGATCGTCGCGCTGAGCCTGCACGTGCTCACGTCGCTCGACGATGCGGTCGCGCTCGTGCCGTCGTGGTTCGGCGGCCTCGACACGCAGCAATCCGCGTAAGCGCCGCACGCGGCACGCCACATGCAAACGGGCACCCTCGGGTGCCCGTTTTGCGTTGCCGCGCCGGATGACCGGCGTCGCGGCGAACCCTACTTGTTGCCGGCCGTCTCCGACAGCCGCTTCATCGTCGCGATGCGCGCGCCGATCAGGTCGACGCGCCCGTCCTCGCCGACGAGCGTCGCCGTCGCATCGCGGAACGCGACCCATGCGCGTTGCGCGCGCACGAGCGTCGCGGCCGAATGCGCGGGCATCTTGCGACGCAGCTTCTGGTAATAGCGGTTCAAATCGAACAACGCATGCTCGCACGCGGCATCCTCCCCGCACGGCCGCACGCGGCGGATCGCCGGATCGCGCGCCCCGTTCGCCGGCTTGCCGCCGACTGCCGCGGCGGCGCCCGGCGCC
>NZ_VWWG01000305.1:0-3453 GCF_011753085.1 Burkholderia sp. Tr-862 | reverse complement strand
GGCTGAACGGCGGGCTGAACGGCGGGCTGAACGGCGGGTCGAACGGCGGGCTGAACGGCGGGCTGGACGGCGGGTCGAACGGCGGACTCTGAACGGCGGGCCGAACGGCGGCCAGCGGCCGGCCGCATGCCGGGCGGCCGCTCGACGGGCCGTCGGCTTGCCCGAACGACATTACCGGTGCTGCACGCCCGAGCCGCCCCGATCCCCGGTGACCGCCTGTCGAACGGCCCTTTCGTGTCGAACAGCCGAACGCATGCGACGCGGCGCCTCCCGGCATCACCCGTTCCATGCGATCACCTTGCCTTTTTCGCGTTTTGTTTAGTATTTTTAGTAACGGCGTTTTCGCAGATTAGCACGTAAAAACCCGTTATTTCCGGGTATTCCCCGGTTATCCGGCCCGAATTTGGCGCCGAGTTTTACTATACAATCGCCGTCACCCTAAACAAACCGGACCCCGAACGATGGGCACCACCATTCGCGATGTAGCGCGGGCGGCAGAGGTCTCGATCGGCACCGTCTCCCGCGCGCTGAAAAACCAGCCGGGGCTGTCCGAAGCCACGCGTGCGCGCATCGTCGAGATCGCGCAGCGGCTCGGATACGACCCGGCCCAGTTGCGCCCGCGCATCCGCCGGCTCACCTTCCTGCTGCACCGCCAGCACAACCGCTTTCCCGCCAGCCCGTTCTTCTCGCACGTGCTGCACGGCGTCGAGGACGCGTGCCGCGAGCGCGGCATCGTGCCGACGCTGCTCACGGTCGGCCCGAACGACGACGTGCTGCGCCAGATGCGCCCGCACGCGCCCGACGCGATCGCGGTGGCCGGCTTCATCGAACCCGAGACGATCGAGGCGCTCGCCGCGACCGGCCGCCCGCTCGTGCTGATCGACCTGTGGGCGCCCGGGCTGCGTTCGGTGAACATCGACAACGCGACGGGCGCGGCGCTCGCGATGCGCCACCTGCTCGCCACCGGCCGCTCGCGGATCGCGTTCATCGGCGGCTCCGCCGCGCACTACAGCATCGCGCAGCGCGCGATCGGCTACCGGCGCGCGTTCTTCGAGGCCGGGCGGCTGTTCGATCCCGCGTATGAAGTGACGATCGACGCCGGGCTCGACCCCGACACCGGCGCCGCGCGCGCGATGCAGCAGCTGCTCGACGCGCCGGGCCCGCGCCCCGACGCCGTGTTCGCATACAACGACGCCGCCGCGCTGGCCGCGCAGCGCGTGTGCATCGCGCGCGGCGTGCGGATTCCGGAAGACATCGCGATCGTCGGCTTCGACGACATCCCCGCCGCCGCGCATGCGAACCCGCCACTCACGACGCTCGCCGTCGACAAGGAAGCGCTCGGCCGCCGCGGCGTCGAACTGCTGCTCGCCGAAGCACCCGAGCGCACCGAGATCTCCCTGCCCGTCGAGCTGATCGTGCGGGCCAGCAGCCAGCCCGCCGGCTCACCGGCACTCGATACCGCCACGGTCACCGAATCATGAACATGCCCCCGGTCCAATCCCGCACGGCCACGCCGGCCAACCACGCGCAAGCGGCGCCGTTCGTCGCGAGCTTCCGCGATCCGTCGTTCCTGCTGTCGCACATCGAGGACACGCTGCGCTTCTACGCGGCGAACGCGTTCGACCCGACGGGCGGCTTCTACCACTACTTCCGCGACGACGGCAGCGTCTACAACCGCACGTCGCGGCATCTGGTCAGCAGTTGCCGGTTCGTCTTCAACTACGCGATGGCGTACCGGCATTTCGGCGATCCGCGCCATCTCGAGTACGCGCGCCACGGGCTGCGCTTCCTGCGCGACGCGCACTGGGACGACGACCTGCAGGGCTACGACTGGGAACTCGACTGGCGCGACGGCGCGAAGCACGAGACGCTCGACGCCACGCGCCACTGCTACGGGCTCGCGTTCGTGCTGCTGGCCGCCGCGCACGCGACAATGGCCGGCATCGACGAAGCGCGCGCGCTGATCGCGTCGACCTACGAGCTCGCCGAACACCGCTTCTGGGATGCGGCCGCGGGCCTCTATGCGGACGACGCGACGCCGAACTGGAACGTGTCGTCGTACCGCGGCCAGAACGCGAACATGCACATGACGGAGGCGCTGCTCGCGGCCTACGAGGCGACCGGCCACGTCACCTACCTCGATCGCGCGGAGAAGCTCGCGACCCATATCACGCAGCGCCAGGCCGCGCTGTCGGGTGGCCTCGTGTGGGAGCACTACCATGCGGACTGGTCGGTCGACTGGGACTACAACAAGGAAGACAGCTCGAACATCTTCCGTCCGTGGGGCTTCCAGCCCGGGCACCAGACCGAATGGGCGAAGCTGCTGCTGATCCTGGAGCGGCACCGCCCGCTCGACTGGCTCGTACCGCGCGCGGCCGAGCTGTTCGATGCGGCGCTCACGCACGCGTGGGACGCCGATCACGGCGGCCTCTGCTACGGCTTCGGCCCCGACTTCACGATCTGCGACCACAACAAGTATTTCTGGGTGCAGGCGGAAACCTTCGCGGCGGCCGCGATGCTCGGCGCGCGCACCGGCAGCGAGCGCTTCTGGGACTGGTACGACGAGATCTGGCGCTACAGCTGGGCGCATTTCGTCGATCACCGCTACGGCGCGTGGTACCGGATCCTCACCTGCGACAACCGCAAGTACAGCGACGAGAAAAGCCCGGCCGGCAAGACCGACTATCACACGATGGGCGCGTGCTATGACGTGCTCGCGACCCTTGCGCGCGCGGCGCGCAGCGAGCCCACGCAATGAGCGGCGGCACGTTTCCGGCATTCGTGTCGGCGGGCGACATCCTGACCGACATGGTGCGCGCGGGCGACGCGCAGTGGACTTCGGTGCCGGGCGGCGCCGGCTGGAACGTCGCACGCGCGGTCGCGCGGCTCGGCGTGCCGAGCGCGCTCGCGGGCGCGATCGGCGAGGACTGCTTCTCCGACGTGCTGTGGCGCACCAGCGACGCGGCCGGACTCGACCTGCGCTTCCTGCAGCGCGTGCCGCGCGCGCCGCTGCTCGCGATCGTCCACGAGACCCGGCCGCCCGCGTACTTCTTCATCGGCGATGCCAGCGCGGACCTCGCGTTCGACCCGGCGCGGCTGCCGGCCGGCTGGACCGAACACGTGCAATGGGCGCACTTCGGCTGCATCAGCCTGGTGCGCGAACCGCTCGCGGGCACGCTCGTCGCGCTCGCGGCCGACCTGCACGCGCGCGGCGTGAAGATCAGCTTCGATCCGAACTACCGGAACCTGATGACGGCGGCGTACCGGCCGACACTGGAGAAGATGGCCGGCCTCGCCGACCTGATCAAGGTGTCCGACGAGGACCTGCGCCACCTGTTCGGCGGCGACGGCCCCGACGCGGTCGACGCGGTGCGCGCGCTGAATCCGCGCGCGGCCGTGCTCGTCACGCGCGGCGCGCAGGCGGCGACGCTCTACGCCGGCGACGACGTGCTC
>NZ_VWWG01000304.1:0-3546 GCF_011753085.1 Burkholderia sp. Tr-862 | reverse complement strand
AACCGGCGCCGCAACCGCACGCCGAACCCGCGGCGCCGGCCGCCGCGCATCACGACGACAAGCGTCCGCGCCCGGCTGCCGCCGCATCGGGCGCCGAAGGCAGCTCGATCCGGGTCGGCGTCGAGAAGGTCGACCAGCTGATCAACCTGGTCGGCGAGCTCGTGATCACGCAGGCGATGCTCGCGGAAACCGCGAGCGCGTTCGATCCGGCGCTGCACGACCGCCTGTTCAACGGGATGGCGCAGCTCGAGCGCAACGCGCGCGACCTGCAGGAAGCGGTGATGTCGATCCGCATGATGCCGATGGACTACGTGTTCAGCCGCTTCCCGCGGCTCGTGCGCGACCTGGCCGGCAAGCTCGGCAAGCAGGTCGAGCTCGTCACGTTCGGCCAGGCGACCGAGCTGGACAAGAGCCTGATCGAGCGGATCATCGACCCGCTCACGCACCTCGTGCGCAACAGCCTCGATCACGGGATCGAGACCGTCGACAAGCGCGTCGCCGCCGGCAAGGACGCGGTCGGCCAGCTCGTGCTGTCGGCCGCGCATCACGGCGGCAACATCGTGATCGAGGTCAGCGATGACGGCGGGGGCCTGAACCGCGAGCGGATCCTCGCGAAGGCCGCGAAACAGGGCATGCAGGTGTCCGACAACATCAGCGACGACGAAGTCTGGCAACTGATCTTCGCGCCGGGCTTCTCGACCGCCGAGACCGTGACCGACGTGTCGGGCCGCGGCGTCGGGATGGACGTCGTGAAGCGCAACATCCAGTCGATGGGCGGCCATGTCGAGATCTCGTCGCAGGCCGGTCGCGGCACGACCACGCGGATCGTGCTGCCGCTCACGCTCGCGATCCTCGACGGGATGTCGGTGAAGGTCGGCAGCGAGATCTTCATCCTGCCGCTGAACTTCGTGATGGAGTCGCTGCAGCCGTCGAACGACGACATCTACACGGTCGGCAACGGCGAGCGCGTAGTGCGCGTGCGCGGCGAATACCTGCCGCTCGTCGCGCTGCACGAGGTGTTCTCGGTCGAGGACGCGCGCACCGATCCGACCCAGGGGATCGTCACGATCATGGAAACCGAGGGGCGCCGCTTCGCGATGCTGATCGACGAGCTAGTTGGCCAGCAGCAGGTGGTCGTGAAGAACCTCGAAACCAACTACCGCAAGGTGCACGGCATCTCGGCGGCGACCATCCTCGGCGACGGCAGTGTCGCGCTGATCGTCGACGTCGCGGCGCTGAACCGCGAAACCCGTGCGATGCACGGCGCCCGAGTCGGCGCCGAGCTCGCGATCTTCTGACTCTCGCCATTCAACCGATTGGGGGCACACGTGTCTGCTGAAGTCCAAATGATCAATCCGGCCGCGGCGAACGCGGCTACCAGAGGCCGCGACGCCGCACATGGCGATGCGACGGGGCAGGAGTTCCTCGTCTTCACGCTCGGCGACGAGGAATACGGGATCGACATCCTGAAGGTGCAGGAAATCCGCGGCTACGACAGCGTCACGCGCATCGCGAATGCCCCGGACTTCATCAAGGGCGTGATCAACCTGCGCGGCATCATCGTGCCGATCGTCGACATGCGGATCAAGTTCCATCTCGGCCGCGTCGAGTACGACCACCAGACCGTCGTGATCATCCTGAACGTGTCGAACCGCGTGGTCGGGATGGTGGTCGACGGCGTGTCGGACGTGCTGACGCTGCAGACGGACCAGATCATGCCGGCGCCGGAATTCGGCGCGACGCTGACGACCGAGTACCTGACGGGCCTCGGCACCGTCGACGGCCGCATGCTGATCCTGATGGACATCGAGAAGCTGATGTCGAGCCGGGAAATGGCGTTGATCGAAACGCTCGGCGGGTAAGTGCGCCGCGCACGCAGGAATTTCGGGAGAATCTGCAATGTTGCATAACTGGTCGATCCGCACGACGCTCACGGCGGTCGGACTCATCCTCGTGGGCCTCGCCGCCGCGGTCGGCGGCCTCGGCCTTTACGCGCTCGATCACGCGAGCCGCTCGCTCGACGAGATCGCGCACGTCGATCTGCCGGCGATCCATGCGCTCGACGACACGTCGTCGTACCTGCTGCGCGCACGCGTGTCGCTCGACCGCTTCCGCTCGCTGACCGAGGCCGGTAATACGGCCGACGCGAGCAAGGTGCTCGAGCGCGCGCAGGAGCTGTACACGAAGTCGAATCAGAACTGGCAGGCGTTCCAGGCGACGCCGAAGCTCGGCGTCGAGCAGGCGCTCGTCGACGACCTCGCCGCGCGCTACGCGACGATCGTGAAGGAAGGCGTCGAGCCGGAATTCGCGGCCGCGCGCGCGGGCGACATGGCGGCCTATCACGCGGTCGCCGACACCAAGATCAGCCCGATGTTCGTCGCGTACGACCAGGCGGCAGCGGCCGTGGTCGCGTCGCTGCAGAAACGCGCGGAAGAACGCCAGACCGCGACGCAGTCGCAGATCTCGATGATGATCGGCCTGATCGCGGCCGGCGTCGCGATCGCGTTCGTCGTCGTGATCGCGATCCGCTTCGCGCTGCGCGGGCTGATCATCAACCCGCTCGAGGACGCGATCGCGCACTTCGAGCGCATCGCCGGCGGCGACCTCACGCAGCCGGTGAACGTGTCCAGCACCAACGAGATCGGCCGCCTGTTCGGCGGCATCAAGCGGATGCAGGATGCGGTGACGACGATGGTGCAGGCCGTGCATCGCGGCACCGAGTCGATCGACGTCGGCGCGCGCGAGATCTCGACCGGCAACACCGACCTGTCGCAGCGCACCGAGGAGCAGGCCGCGTCGCTGCAGGAAACCGCTTCGAGCATGGAGCAGCTGACGGGCACCGTGCGCCAGAACGCGGAGAACGCGCGGCAGGCGAGCCAGCTCGCGGTGAACGCGTCCGACATCGCGACGCACGGCGGTGAAGTCGTCGGCCAGGTCGTGTCGACGATGCAGGACATCGCGGCGAGCTCGGGCAAGGTCGTCGACATCATCGGCACGATCGAAGGCATCGCGTTCCAGACCAACATCCTCGCGCTGAACGCGGCGGTCGAAGCCGCGCGTGCGGGCGAGCAGGGTCGCGGCTTCGCGGTGGTCGCGGGTGAAGTGCGCTCGCTGGCCCAGCGCAGCGCGAGCGCCGCGAAGGAAATCAAGCAGCTGATCGGCGATTCGGCCGAGAAGGTCGAAAGCGGGTCGGCGCTCGTCGCGCGGGCCGGTTCGACGATGGACGAGATTGTGCAGGCCGTGCGCCGCGTGACCGACATCATGGGCGAGATCAGCGCCGCGTCGGACGAGCAGTCGACCGGCATCGAGCAGGTCAATCGCGCGGTCGGCCAGATGGACTCGGTCACGCAGCAGAACGCGGCGCTCGTCGAGCAGGCTGCGGCGGCGGCCGCGTCGCTCGAGGAGCAGACGCGCCAGATGAAGGCGATCGTGTCGGACTGGCGCGTCGCGGGCGGCATCGCACCCGCGCCGGTGCGCGGCGCCGCGCGCCCGGCCGCTCATGCACAGGCCCCGGCGTCGCCGTCGGAGAGCCGTTACGACGCCGCG
>NZ_VWWG01000303.1:0-3487 GCF_011753085.1 Burkholderia sp. Tr-862 | reverse complement strand
GCCGCCGCGCGGCTCGCGACCGGCGATCTCGCCGGCGCGGCGGCCGTGTTGCCGGGCGTCGATCGTGCGGCGCTGCTCGGGAGCTATACGCACGCGTTCGACCGGCTGCTGATCGGGCTAGCGGTCGTTACGGTGCTGTGCGCGGGCGTCGCGTTCGCGTTTCTTGGCGCGCGGCCGGCGGTTGCGCAAGGGCGCCGCGATGAAGGTGAGCCGCCGCGTGGCGAAACGCCGGCGCGGCGCCGGAGCGAACCGGCGTGTGCGGACGCAAACGGGCGCTGAACACGGTGTCGTCAGGGCGGCGAATTCCGGCGATGGTAGCGGCAGCGCACGCGCATGCCTTCATCGCGGCCGCATGCCGACGGCTATCCGCACGGCGCCGTCACGCCAGCACGAGTGGCGGCAGCCCGGCTTCGGCGCGCGCGTGCGCGCTTTCGACTTCAATGATCACGTAACGCTGCGCAGCCGGCCACAGGTGCGCGTGGCTTCCCGCGTCCTCGTCGATCGTCGCGCGCCCTTGCACGAGCCACGTCGTCTGCCGGACGAAATCGACGAACAGCAGCGCAATCGCCGGATTCACGAGCAGGTTGCCGATCGTGTTGAACAGGTTGTTGCCCGCGAAGTCGGGCAGCACGAGCGTCCGGCGATCGGGCAGGTCGACGAGGGGGGCGAACGAACCGTTCGCGCGCGGTTGCCGGCCGCGATACGAGCAGTCGCTGTCGCCCGCCGCGTTCGCGGTCGCGACGATCAGGAACGGCTGTTCGCGGATGAACGCGACGGCATCGTCGCTGAGGGGGCCAGGTTCGTTCATGGTGTCGGTCGGCGCGTGGCCGCGGCGTGCGGATCCGCGTTGCGCACGCAAGCGACATGCCATGCGGTGCGCGGCGACGCCTGCACAGATGCGCTGTGGAAAATCCGAACACCCGCCGCGCCGCTGTGCCGTCGCGGTGTTCAGAATCGGCACACTCGTTTCCCGTGCGCCGGCACCGCGCCCGGCGGGCGGCCGGACGCACCGCTCCTGTTTCGTTTTCGGCCGGTGTGGCACGCATGTTGCGTAAACCGTGCAGCGCGATCCAACCGGCGCTGCATTCACACAAGCACGATGAACAGGAGACATGTATGAACCCGTTTGACCTGAAGCAACTGGGCCTCGACGTCGAATATCCGTACCGTCAGCAGTACGACAACTACATCGGCGGCAAGTGGGTTCCGCCGGTGAAGGGCGAGTATTTCGAGAACGTGTCGCCGATCAACGGCAAGCCGTTCTGCCGCGTGCCGCGCTCGAGCGCCGACGACATCGAGGTCGCACTCGACGCCGCGCACGCCGCGCGCCGCAAGTGGGGCAAGACGTCGGTCGCCGAGCGCGCGAACCTGCTGCTGGCCGCCGCCGACCGGATGGAAAAGAACCTGAAGCTGCTCGCGGTGGCCGAGACGATCGACAACGGCAAGCCGCTGCGCGAGACGATGGCGGCCGACCTGCCGCTCGCGATCGACCACTTCCGCTATTTCGCGGGCTGCATCCGCGCGCAGGAAGGCGGCATTTCCGAGATCGACGACAACACCGTGGCGTATCACTTCCACGAGCCGCTCGGCGTCGTCGGGCAGATCATCCCGTGGAACTTCCCGCTGCTGATGGCCGCCTGGAAGCTCGCGCCGGCGCTCGCGGCCGGCTGCTGCGTGGTGATGAAGCCGGCCGAGCAGACGCCCGCGTCGGTGATGGTGCTGATGGAGCTGATCGGCGACCTGTTCCCGGCCGGCACGATCAACATCGTGAGCGGCTTCGGCAAGGAAGCGGGCGAGGCGCTCGCGACCAGCAAGCGGATCGCGAAGATCGCGTTCACCGGCTCGACGCCGGTCGGCAAGCACATCCTGCATGCGGCGGCCGACAGCCTGATCCCGTCGACGGTGGAGCTGGGCGGCAAGAGCCCGAACATCTTCTTCGCGGACGTGCTCGACCAGGACGACGCGTTCCTCGACAAAGCGCTCGAAGGCCTCGCGATGTTCGCGCTGAACCAGGGCGAGGTGTGCACGTGCCCGTCGCGGATCCTGATCCAGGAGTCGATCTACGAACGCTTCATCGAGAAGGCCGTCGCGCGCGTCGAGCGCATCAAGGGTGGCCACCCGCTCGACCTGCAGACGATGATCGGCGCGCAGGCGTCGCAGCAGCAGCTCGACAAGATCCTGTCGTACATCGACATCGGCCGCGACGAAGGCGCGCAATGCCTGACGGGCGGCGAGCGCACGGCGCCGGCCACCGAGCTCGGCACGGGCTACTACGTGAAGCCGACGATGCTGTTCGGCAACAACAAGATGCGCGTGTTCCAGGAAGAGATCTTCGGGCCGGTCGCGTCGGTGATGACGTTCAAGGACGAGCAGGAAGCGATCGAACTCGCGAACGACACGTTCTACGGGCTCGGCGCGGGTGTGTGGACGCGCAACGGCACGCGTGCGTACCGGATGGGCCGCGAGGTCGAGGCCGGCCGCGTGTGGACCAACTGCTACCACCTGTACCCGGCGCACGCGGCGTTCGGCGGCTACAAGCAGTCGGGCATCGGTCGCGAGACGCACAAGATGGCGCTGTCGAACTATCAGCAGACGAAGTGCCTGCTGGTCAGCTACCAGGCTGAGGCGCTCGGGTTCTTCTGATCGCCGAAGCAGGAGGCGAAGTGCCGGGGCCTGCCGGGCGGCGGCGGAACGCTGCCCGGTACGGTTGCCGGTTCACGATTCGGGTTGCCGATTCCGGGCAAGGTGCGACGCTCGGGTGACGCATCTGCGGCCGTCGAGCGGTGCCCGCGGCGATGCAATGCGTTGACGGCCGCTCGCCCGGCACTTCGCCGCTTTCGCCTCGATACATCCGACACGTGGCACCAACCCCGGCGGTCACGAGGCGCGGCGGCCGCATCGCACACCGATGGGCCCGACGGAAAACCAGCATGGCAGAACCACCCCGATCCTATCCGCGCCACCCGGTGTTCCACGCGGGCGAGCTGGACGCGCATCAGCGGTTCGGCGTCGCCGACGAAGCCGAGCGGATGAGCGACGTCGTGACGACGCGGCTGAGCATCGGCGTGCGCCAGTTCGTCGAGTCGCAGCCGTTCATGTTCGTCGGCACGACGCGCGGCGGACCGGCGCGCGTGACCTGCGACATCGTGCAGGGCGTGCGCGACGCGAACGGCGATCTGTGGCCGGTCGTGCGCGTGATCGACACGAAGACGCTGCGTTTCGCGCTGCCGACGCCCGGCGACGGCGACCGGATCGATGCGCTCGGGTGCGACGGTCGCGGCGTCGGGCTGCTGTTCATCGATTTCGTGCGCGGCATCCGCTACCGGATCAACGGCCGCGCGACGCTGCGGGCCGATCTGCCGGAAGCGGACGCGGCGCCCTGGCCGGCCGGCAGCCCGATCGTCGAGCTGGCGGTCGCGCAGGCGTACGGCAACTGCGGCACGCGGGTCGTGCGGTTGCAGCCGCGCACCTAGCGCGGGGCCGGGCC